>DASWFA010000535.1:0-5622 GCA_036394475.1 Binatia bacterium | reverse complement strand
CCCGATACCGTGAGAAGGTACGTCCGGTCCCACGTCGAAGCCGTGCACCGCCTCAAGACCGATCGCGCGTCGGGGATCAAAGTCCTGGCGAAATACGTCCGCGGCATTTCGGACCGCGAGCTGCTGGAAAAGTCCTACGACCGCGCCGTGACCGACGAGACCTTGCCGCGGAAACAATATCCGACGCTGGAAGGCATCCGGGCCATACTCGAGGGGCTGGCGGAGCAGGAGCCCAAGGCGAAGACGGCCAAGCCCGAAGAATTCGTCGACATGCGCTTTATCGGCGAGCTCGACCAGAGCGGCTACATCGACGGGCTTTATCGAAAATAAACCAGCGGTGGAGAGTAAGAACAAAAACAACAGGAGGTGGCAGAATGATAGAAAGAATCGCTCCGAAAGGAATCGCGCAGCCGGTCGGCTCGTACACGCACGCGATCAAGGTGGCCCCGAAGCAGCTCGTTTTTGTCGCGGGCCAGGTTCCCATCGACAGAGACGGCAACGTCGTCGGGATCGATCGAACCCAGAAGCTCAAGAACCATGTGACCATCGACCTCGAGGCCCAGGTGCGCCAGACCTTTCTCAACGTGAAAGCGGCGCTTGAGGCGTCGGGTGCGTCCCTGAAGAACATCGTCCGGCTGGATTCCTATGTCGTGTCTTCGGTCATGAACGAATGGAGAACGGTCGGGAGGCAGGTCAAGACCGAGATGCTCGAAAACGCGCACCCGCCGGGGGCGACGGTGTTCGTCGTCGGACTCATGATCCCCGAGGCGATGCTGGAAATATCCGCGATCGCGGCGCTCGAGTGATCCGGCGGCCATCGGGAAGGGGTGTGACCATGACGAGCGGCTGCAGGTCTTGCCGATGACCGGCAAGAAGCCGGGTGACCCGGATCTGTAAGGAGCGACGCATGCAATATTCTTCGAGCAAAAGCATCCGCTGTTTCGTCCTGGCGCTGTGCCTGGCAGCGGCCGCGGGGGGCGCGTGGGCGCAGTCGGAGGACGAGCTCGTCCGCGGCGCGAAAAAAGAAGGGCAGGTCGTCTTCTGGAGCTCGATGCGGATCGAGGACTCGCGCGCGCTGGCGGCGGGATTCGAGGCGAAATACCCGTTCGTCAAGACCGATATCTACCGCGCCGGCGGCGAGCAGATCGTCAACCGGGCGATCTCGGAAAATATCGCCGGGAAAACCACGTACGACGTCCTCAACGCCTTCGCCTTGAAAGTTCTCCAGAACCGCGGCCTGCTGCAGCCCTACGCCGCGCCCGAGGCCGCGCGCTATCCCGAGGGCTTCAAGGACCCGCAGCATTTCTGGGTCTCGCTTTACAGCGGCTATAACGTGATCGGCTACAACACCAAGCTCGTTTCCAAAGCCGACGCGCCGAAAAGCTGGGAGGATCTGTTGAGCCCGCGCTGGAAGAGCAAGCTCGGCATGGACGACGAAGAGTATTTCTGGCACGCGGGCATGCTGAAGCACTGGGGCCCGGAAAAAGGGAAGAAATATATGGACGCGCTGGCGAAGCAGGATGTGCAGTTCCGCAACGGGCACGCCCTGCTGGCGGATCTGATGTCCGTGGGAGAGTTCCCCGTGGTGGTCGTCGTCTATCCCGATCACGTCGAGCAGATGAAGGCGAAGGGACAGCCGGTCGAGTGGGTGAAGACGACCGACCCGATCCTCGTCAACCTGGCGCCGGTCGGCGTCGCCGCCAAAGCGCCCCATCCGAACGCGGCGAAGCTTTTTACCAATTACAGCGTCTCGAAGGAAGGCCAGGAGATTTTACAAAAAGCGCGCCGCGCTTCGGCCCGGAACGACATCGCCCCTCTGGTTCCCGACATGGACCCGCGGAAGCTCAAGCTCGCGCCGCTGGATCCGGATATCCCGACCGGCGCGGACCACGTGAAGGATTTTCGCCGGGCGTTCGGCTTGAATTAAACAGGCATGAGGAGCCGGCCGTCGTGAGATTCGAACTATTGCAGCCCGGGTCGATCCAAGAAGCGCTATCTCTTCTAAGCGCGCGCGGCGACGAGACGCGGGTTCTGGCGGGAGGGCAGTCGCTGCTGCTCATGCTGCGCGCGGGGCTGCTGCGGCCGGAGAGCCTGCTGTCGCTGAACGATATCCCGGGGCTCGGCGGCATCGCCTCCACGCCGGAGGGCGGCCTTTCCATCGGCGCGCTCGCCACGCACCGCGAGATCCTGTCGTCGCCGCTGGTGCGGCGCCGGGCGCCGCTGCTCGCCGAGGCGGCGGAAAAAATCGGCTCGACGCCGGTACGAAATTTCGGCACCCTCGGCGGCAACCTCTGCCACAACGAGATGGGCGGAGATCCGCCGCCGGCGCTGCTCGCGCTCGACGCCCGGGCGGAATGCGCGAGCGCGAGGGGCAAGAGAAAAGTTCCCCTGGCGGACTTCTTCACCGATTACTTCGCCACCGCGCTCGCGCCCGACGAGATTTTGCTCGGCATCGAGGTCCCGCCGCAGCCCGCCGGACTCCGCGCGGCTTATCTCAAGAGCGCGATGCGGCCCGGCGATCTGGCGATCGTCGGCGTCGCGGCCGCGCTCGAAATCGAAGACGGCGTTTGCCGGGCGGCCAGGGTGGCGCTGGGAGGCGTCGGCCCGGTGGCGTTCCGGGCCGCCGAGGCGGAAACGATCCTGCGCGGACGGCGCCTCGACGACGGCGTCGTCGCCGCGGCTGCGGAAGCAGCGGCGGCGGCCTCGGATCCGATCGGCGACGCCCACGCGTCGGCGGAGTACCGAAAAAAAATGGCGCGCGTCTTCACGCGGCGGGCGATCGCGCGGGCGATGGGCGAAAAACCATGAAGCAAGTTCTGCGTTTAAACGTGAACGGCGACGAAATCGAAGCGGCGGTCGAGCCCTCCGCGCTGCTCCTCGACGTCCTCAGGGATTCGCTGGGGCTCACGGGCGCGCGGCGCGGCTGCGAGTCGAGCTACTGCGGCGCGTGCACCGTGCTGGTGGACGGGCGCGCGGCGCATTCCTGCACGCTGCTCGCCGCGCTCGTCGGCGCGCGCCGGATCACGACCGTCGAGGGGCTGGCGGAGAACGGCCGGCTCGACCCGCTGCAGGAGTCTTTCGTCGAGCACAACGGCTTTCAATGCGGCTATTGCACGCCGGGCATGATCCTCGCGGCCAGGGCCCTCTTGCTGGAAAACCCCGCGCCGACGGACGCGGAAGTCCGCCGCGCCCTCGACGGGAACCTCTGCCGCTGCACCGGATACCACAAGATCGTCGAGTCGGTTTTGGACGGAGCGAAAAAATATGCGCGCGCGAAAAAATCCCGCTAGCCGCGCCGCCGCCTGGAGGGCGCTCGGCGCCGCGGCTCTGCTGGCGCTCGCGTCCTTGGCCGGAGCCGACGACCGGGTCACGGTCGCCATGCTCCCGAGCCCGACCAACGCCCCCTTCCGGGTCGCGCTGGACGGCGGCGCGTTCAAGGAGCACGGGCTCGACATCGTTCCGGTTCAGTTCAACGGCGGCACGCAGACGATCATGGCCCTCATGTCCGGCGACGTGCAGCTCACCACGACCGGCGGGCCGGCCGCGGTCAACGCGCGCCTGAAGGGCGGCAGCGTCACGCTCGTCGCCACCACCGTCGGGGTGTTCCCGTACGTTTTTTACGTCTCGGAAAAGATCCGCAGGCCGGAAGACCTGAAAGGAAAAAAAGTCGCGATCGCCGGCTTCGGCGGCGTGCTCCACAACGCGACGCGCGTCGCGCTGCAAAAGTTCGGCCTCAATCCGGAGACCGACGTCGTCATGGTGCAGATCGGCATTCCTTTTTCCAATCACATCGCCGCGATGGCGAGCGGCGCCGTCGACGGCGCGCTGTTCCAGTTTCCCGAGACCAAAAAGGCCGGCGAGCTGGGCTTTCGCCCGGTGGTGAACCTCGCCCAGACCGGGATCAAGTTCCCCACGAGCCAGATGACGACGAGCGGCGAGTACATCCGGAGCCACCGCGATACGTTGAAGCGGTTCCTGATGGGCTACATCGCCGGCCTGGCGCGCCTGAAGAGCGATCGCGAGTTCGCCATGGCGGTGCTGAAAAGATTCCTCAACATTACCGACGGGGAGATCCTCGCGGGCACGTACGACTTCTGGGTCGGCATGTACGCGGCGAAGCCCTACGTCGATCCGGAGGAGATCAACACCTACCTGCTCACGGTCAAGGACCGCGGCGCGGCCAGGGCGGAGGATTTTATCGACAACAGCATCGTGCGGGAGCTGGACCGCGAGGGGTTCATCGACGCGGCCTACAAGAGATACCGCAAGCCGTAGAGAGCGCCCGCGCGAACGAGTAGAAGGGAGAAGAGATGTCGCTGCCGGAGAGAATCACCGAGACCGACGGGCGGGCGATGCCCGAGCCGTACGACGACGTGAGGGAATGGCTGAAGATCGTCGAGGCGATGGGAGAGCTCAAGCGCGTCGACGGCGCCGATTGGGACCTCGAGATCGGCGCCATCGCGGAGCTCGTCTACCGCGAGCGCACGGGCACGATTCCGGCGCTTCTCTTCGACCAGATCAAAGGCTATCCCAAAGGCTTTCGCATCCTCTTCGGCCAGCAAACTTCCTATCGCCGTCTGGCGCTGATGGCGGGCCTGCCGATGGACAGCGTGGGACTGAAGCTCGTCAGCCGGTTCAAAGAAAAACTCGCCGCGCTCTGTCCCGTGCCGCCGCGCATCGTGAAAAGCGGACCGGTCTTCCAGAACGCCGTGTCCGGCAGCGCCATCGATGTGCTCAAGTTCCCCGTGCCGAAAGTGCATGAGCTCGACGGCGGCCGATTCATCGGCACCGCCTGCATCGCGGTCACGCGGGATCCCGACGAAGGCTGGCTGAATCTCGGCACCTATCGCGCCATGGTGCATGACGAGAAATCCGTCGGGCTTTTCATGTCGTCCGCCGGCAAGCACGGGCGCATGCACATGGAAAAATATTTCAAGCAGGGGAAGCCCTGTCCGGTCGTCTTGTGCGTCGGTCAGGATCCGCTGCTGCTCCTGGCCGCGGGCAATCCCATCGAGCTCGGCTACTCGGAATACGATTACTGCGGCGGCATCCGGGGGCGGCCCTACGATCTCGTCGAGGGCGAGGTCACCGGCCTGCCTTTTCCCGCTCACGCGGAAATCGCCATCGAAGGCTTTCTTCATCCCGGCGACATCCAAGCCGACGGCCCCTTCGGCGAGTGGCTCGGCTACTACGGCACGCGCATGGAAGACACGCCGGTGCTCCGCATCGAGCGCATATATCACCGCGACGACCCGATCCTCTGCGTCGCGCGCCCCGGCCGTCCGCCCACCGACTATTCGCTTTCCAAGGGAATGATTCGCGCCGCGCAGCTTTGGGACCGGGTGGAAAAAGCCGGCTTGCCGAACGTGAAAGGCGTCTGGTCTCTCGAATCGGGCATCGGCAGCCTGTTCAACGTCATCGCGATCAAGCAGGCGTATCCCGGCCATTCGCGCCAGGCGCTCGTTCTCGCGTCGCAGTCTCTCGGCGGCGCCTACAACGGGCGCTTCGTCGTGGTGGTGGACGAAGACATCGACCCGACCAGCGAATTCGACGTGTTGTGGGCGATGGCGACGCGCTGCGACCCCGATCAAGCCATCGAAATCATCCGGCGCGCGGCCAGCG
>DASWFA010000534.1:0-1657 GCA_036394475.1 Binatia bacterium | reverse complement strand
GGTGCCCGATTGGATCAAGGAGCCCTACCGCCGCATCACCGAGGACGAAGCGGGGCACGGCAGCGTGCCGCAGGAATTTTTAAAGCGCTACGCCACCACGCCGGAGCGGCAGGAGCGCGCGCGCCGCGCCGTCGGGATGCGCATGGTGTTGTTCCGCGAGTACCTCGCCAGCCTGGACCGCTGGTCGATGGGCCAAGCGGCGTGGTGAGGGGCGTGGGAAAGATCCAGGCGCTCAAGTGTCCGCGATGCGGGTGGCAGTCTCCTTCGTGGAAGATATTCCGCTGCCAGGCCTGCGGCGCGGTGCTCGAAGCGGTTATAGACTTGGGCGCGCCGAGCCTGTCCAGGCTTCGCCGGAGCAAAGACCGCAGCATCTGGCGCTGGCTCGAATTTTTCCCGCTGGAAGACCGCGCCAACATCGTCTCTCTCGGCGAAGGCTTCACGCCGCTGGTGCAATCACCCCGTCTGTCCGAGGAGCTCGGGCTCCTCGGCCTGTGGCTCAAAAACGACACGCTGCTCCCGACCGGCTCGCTCAAAGACCGGAGCAACGCCGTCGGCATCTCGCGCGGGCGCGAGCTCGGTTTTACGACCGCGGCGGTGATCTCGACGGGCAACGCCGCCGCTTCGGTGGCCGCCTACGCCGCGGCGGCGGGGATGAAAAGCGTCGTCATGGTGCCGGCCGGGACCGCGGCGGCGAAAGTGCTCCAGGCGGTCGCCTACGGCGCGACGGTCGCCGTGGTCGAGGGCGGCTTCGACAACGAGATCGCCCGCCTCTACCGCGAGGCGCTCGCGGAGTTCGGCTGGTACGACTCGCTGTCGAGCAATCCCTATCGCAACGAAGGAAAAAAATCCTACATCTACGAGATGTTCGAGCAGCTCGACGGCGCCCTGCCCGACTGGGTGATCCATCCGACGGCCGGCGGCGCGGGCATCTCGGCCATGTGGAAGGCGGCGGGCGAGCTCCTGGCGCTCGGCTGGACGAAGAAATCGCCGCGCCTGGTCGCGGCGCAGAGCGCGGCGGCGGCGCCGATCGTGCGCGCGCTCGGCAAGGGGCTCGACGAAGTCGAGCGGGTCGAGGCGAAGCCGACCGTCGCGGAAAGCATCCAGGTCGGCAACCCGGCCGCTCTCGGCGCGCGCGCGCTGGCAGCGATCCGCGCCTCCAAAGGAACGGCGGTGGCGCTCACCGAGGACGAGATCCTCGAAGGCCAGTCGCTGCTCGCGCGCTTGGCCGGAATCTTCGCCGAGCCGGCGGGGGCGATCTCCGTCGCGGCGGCGAAAAAATTGCTGGAGCAGGGGGCGATTCAAAAGGAGGAGACGGTCGTCTGCAACGTGACGGGGCACGGCCTCAAGCAGCCGGCCGCCGTCGCGATCGACAAGGAAGCGCTGGAGCCGATTCTGCCGACGCTCGACGCGCTGCGGGAGCGCGTGGAAAAAATTAAAATAATCCGGCGGAAATACAGCCGCCCGGCCTGATCAAGCCTTGGAGCCATACTCGGCGTACCACTTGGCCGCGCCGGGATGGAGCGGCACGTCGCGCGGCGTCGCCTCGGTGTCGCGACCGAGCTGGCCGACGCCGGTGAAAGAATCTTCCCAGTAGATTTCCTTCTGGCGCGCGTGGATCGCGGCGCAGACTTTATAGGCGTCCTCGTCCGGCAGCGAG
>DASWFA010000533.1:0-2066 GCA_036394475.1 Binatia bacterium | reverse complement strand
GGCCTGCTTCAGGCCCTGAAGGACCGCCTCTACGGCGCGAGGTTGCATTTTTTAGCCTGGGTTCGTGGCGCGCGTCGGCACATTCAAACTTTCCTATATGTCGTTTCGTCCGAACTTGTCAACGACACGGCGGATGGAGTTGTCGGAAAAACCATTCCCCGATCAGCGCGCGGCCTCGCGGCGGCGCGTCTTCAGGATGCGCACCGCCTCCCGGTAATGGCGCTCCGCCTCTTCTTTTTTGCCTTGCCGTAGCAGGATGCGGCCCAAGCTCTCGTGCGCCTCGGCGAAAGCGGGCTCGATCTCCACGGCGGCCCGAAAATGCTCCGCCGCCTCGTCCGGACGGCCTGCCGCGGCCAAGATTCCGCCTAAAGCGAAATGGACGTCGCTCTGGCGGGGATCGAGCTTCAGGGCCTCGCGATAATGGGCGGCGGCGCCGCCCGACTCCCCCCGGAGCATCAGCAGGTCGCCGAGATTGCGGTGCGCTTTCATAAAATGAGGATGGAGCCGGATCGCCTCCTGGAAGTCCCCCTCCGCCTCGGCCAGCCTGCCTTTGGACGCCAGTAGAATGGCCCGGTTGTAATAGGCCGTTCCATACGCCGGATCCAGTTTGAGGGCCTGCTCGGCGCTCGCTATGCCTTCGTCGATCTTCCCCTGCTCGCCGTACGCGCCGGCCAGATTATTATAAGCGGCGGCCGACGGCTCCGGCTTGCCCGCGACCGGCCAATGGGCGAAGGCGAAGCTTGTCGCCAGCACGGCGAGACCGCCGGCATAGGCGGGCAGAGCCCGCAGCCGGCGCTCCTTCCATAGGGCGAGCGCTTTCACGAGCCCCGCCCCGGCGAAGAGAGCGAGCAAAGGAACGAGCGGAAAACGGTACCGGGCAAACACGTAAAACAACGCGACGCTGAAGGCGAAGCTCCCCGACATCCCGTACAACAGCCAGAGCCGCCGCCGCTGATTCCATGTAAGCAGACAACCCAACGCCGCGAGCGGAACCAAAAGACCGAAATTGCCCATCGAAGCGAGGAAGGATAAAAGCGGAGACCATTTCTGGTAGAGATAAAAATCGTCCGAATCGTCGATCTCCCGCACATTCCACACCATGAGCCACTTCTTCCCCATGAGCCGCAGCCAGTCCAGCGGCCGGGAGCGGATATAATCCCAGGAGCGGCCGACCCAGTAGTTGGATACCGCGCGCGGCGAAAGGGCTCGCCCGGCCGCCTGTTCGGCCAGCCTGGTCGCCTCCGGCTGCTCGAACTGCTTCTCCCCCGTCGCGGTCCGGATCGAGTCGTAGGTGCCGTCGGCCGCGGGGTTGTTGCCGATGAAAAGATTGGGGCCCAGCTGCGCGGTGGTCAGGGTAAACTCGCCGCCGACGGTAAAATTGCGGAGCCCGACCGGGACGAGGACCAGGGCCAGGCCCAGCAGGAAAAGGCCGACGCATCTGAGGCGGACCGCGCGCGGCGCGGATTCGAGCTGGAGCCAGATCCAGGGCGCCAGGACCACAATCCATACGAGCGCGTTCTCGCGGGAAAGCGCCAGCAGGCCGAGGAGCGCGCCCGCGGCCGGCCATTTCGCCGCGCGGATCTTCTCGCCGCCGGCGCCCAGGAGAAGCAGCAGCAGGACGACCAGGAAGGGATCGAGCGCGGTCTTGTCGATGACCGCGGCGAAAAATATCGCCGGGGCGTAGAGCGCCAGAAGCACGCCGGCCGCCAGCCCCGCGGCGCGGGAAAAAAATCTCTTGCCCGCCAGATAAAGCAGGCTGCACGTGGCGGCGCCCAAGACGATTTGCGCGACGCGGACCGCCCACAGGTCGTGGCCGAAGACGGCCTGAAGGACCGCCAGAAAATAGGGGTAGAGCGGCGCCTGATAAAAGATTTCATGGCCCAGCCAATCGCCCGCGACGATTTTTTGCGCCCACTCGTCGTAGCCGCGCGGGTCGCCCGCCAGATGATAAAACAGCGGTATCGACTCGATCTGAAAGAGGCAGGCGAGTCGGAGCGCAAAAGCGAGCAGAAAAATGGCGAGGCAGGCGGTCGCGTCGCTCCACAGCCATGGGACGAGAGTAAAGC
>DASWFA010000532.1:0-4540 GCA_036394475.1 Binatia bacterium | reverse complement strand
TCCCGGACGCTGCTCACCGAGCTGCGCATGGACAACGCCGAAAATCTCCTGCAGCCCGGGATGTACACGGACGTCAAGTTTCACCTGACCCGCGCCGACCCGCCGTTCGTCCTGCCGCTGACCGCCGTCATCATCCGGTCCGGCCCGCCCCACGTGGCGACCGTCGGCCCCGACGGCAAAGTGCATTTCAAGCAGGTCCAGCTCGGCCGGGACTTCGGCACCACGATCGAGATCGCGAGCGGGATCGGCGCCGAAGACAGGATCGTCGCGGCGCCTGCCGACAACCTGCAGGACGGCGCGGCCGTCCATCCGGTGATGGCGACCAATCCGAACCCGACGCCGGCGTCGTAAGACGCCCCGACGTAAAAATTCCCGACGGAAAACATTTTGCGAGCGCCGGATCGCCGCCAGTTGGGCAGCCGCCGGATATCCGGCGGCCCGCTCCGTCACGCGCGGCGGCGCTTCGACCGCCGGGCTCCCCGCTGCCTTACGCTGCAAGCATTTTTTCACCGGCGGCCCCGTGGCACGGCGATTGCTCTCTTTTATTATCATCAACGACGAAAGGAGGTGAATCCAATGAAAAACACCAAGACATTTTTCGCCGCGCTGCTGCTCGCCGGCGCCGTGGCGAACGGCACGGCGCTGGCCGCCGACGTGACGTCCCAGGACGCGGCCACGACCGGAGCTTATTGTCACACCAAGTTTCCGGCGATCGAGCCGCGCAGCCTGGCGACGGATAATCCGGTCCTGAAAAGCCCGGCGTCCGGGGATCTCGTCGATTTCTACGGCCCCTGCAACGAGAGCCCGACCGGCGCCGATCAGGTTCAAGCCCAGCGGCTCGAGCTGCAGCACCGGATGGAGATCAACGGCGAATGAGGAGGCTCGGGCGGCGGAGCGGGAATGCGTTCCCGCTCGGCCGCCCGCTCTCTCTATGGATGGTTCGAGCGACGATAGAAACAAGAATGAGAGACGACGGTTATGAAAGCTTCGCGAGCTATAATATTGGCGGCGGTCGTTTTGATCTCGAGTCTCGTCTCGGGGTGCGGCTGTCTCGCCGCCGGGAATTACGATCAGCCCGCCTGCCAAAAATATCACACCTACTGGCCGCCGCACCGCTCCTACGACGATTAGTTAAACAGCCTTCCATACGCGCCATACGCGCGAAGCGCTCGCATAGCCGGTCCTATAATAATTCGGCGCCTGCCCAATATTGGGCGCCGCTTCTTCGTCACCGGGGCCCGCGATTCGCCGCGGAAGTAAAGTAACTCGCCGATCATCGCCGTTTCTAAGCGTTTTCCCGGCCCACCGTGTTTGGCATACCGGTTGCAAAGATAATTTATAGTTTTCATGACGGGAGATTTTTCGAGAGACCAGGATATTTTCATGAGCGGGATTCTAGATCGATGGCTGCAGATAACGGAGCTCGTGAAGCTGTTCGGCTTGAGCGAAGAGTCGCTCAAGCGAGTGGCCAACAAACAACGGTTTCCGCTGCGCCGGTTGACGCCCCATGCCACGCCGGGAGTGCTGGAGTCGGAGCTGGTGTCCTGGTTGAAGGCTCAACCGCTCATGGGACGGCCGGTGCGCGCCGCACGGACCGCCGGGTTTCTAGGCAAAAAAAAGGCGCCGCGCCGAGCGCAGACTTCTGAATCACGGAGGATAAAATGATGATCGCCTGGACGCACATCGGGCCGTCGGTGACGGCCGCATTCCTGGGATCGCTGGTGGAATTCATCGAGGCGCTGACCATCGTGCTCGCGGTCGGCACCGTTCGCGGCTGGCGGTCGGCCTTGCTGGGCACGGGCTTGGGCCTGCTGCTGCTGGCGGCGCTCGTCGTCCTCCTGGGCCCCGCGCTCGGCGCCATCCCGCTCGCCGTGCTCCAGCTCGTGGTCGGGGTCCTGCTGCTGCTCTTCGGCATGCGCTGGCTGCGCAAGGCGATCCTGCGGGCGGCCGGCGCCGTCCCGCTCCACGACGAGACGGAAGCCTTCGCCCGGGAGAGCGGCGCCCTGGGCGGGAAGGGATCTATAGAATCCGTCCGCTGGGACGCCATCGCGGTCGCGACCGCCTTCAAAGCGGTCGTGCTCGAGGGGCTGGAGGTCGTCTTCATCGTCATCGCCGTCGGCGCGGTCGGCCATATGCTGGTCCCGGCGAGCGCCGGGGCCGCGGCGGCGGGCGTCCTGGTCTTGGCTCTCGGCCTGGCGCTCGGCCGCCCGCTCGCCCGCGTGCCCGAGAACACGCTCAAGTTCGCGGTCGGAGTTCTGATCTCCGCTTTCGGCGTCTTCTGGGTCGGCGAAGGGCTCGGTTTTCACTGGCCCGGTAATGACCTGTCGATTTTCGGGCTCACCGCCGGCTTTCTGCTCGCCGCGCTGATCATGGTTCCGGCCGCGCGGCGCCGGCTCCCGGAAATATTCGCCGCCGCGCGGCCGGGAAGGAGTCCTACTCATGCTTAATGGATTGACCGCGATGCTGCGCAAGGTGTTCGGGCTCTTTGTCGACGACGGCAGTCTGGCGCTGAGCCTGCTGGCATGGATCTTTGCGCTGCGCGTCGCGACGCCTTTCGTGTCCATGGACCACGGGTGGGCCGCGCCGGTTTTGTTCCTGGGGTGCGCGGCCATCCTCATCGAGAACGTGCTGCGCGCGTCGCGCCGGCGGCCGGCCTACGCGAAAGTCGATAAGGACAACGGAGAGTCATGAGCGCCATGAGCTGGAGACGGGAAAAGCCGGCGCGCGCCGGAATCTCCCCGCGGATCCATCGCCTTTTCACGGCCGGCGTTTTCATCAAGGGCGTGGACGGCGTCCTGGAAACGGCCGGCGGCATCCTGTTTATGTTCGTCGACCCGGCGGCGCTCAACCGTCTGGTCGTCGCGTTCACCGCGCACGAGCTGTCCGAAGATCCGGACGATTGGCTGGCGCGGACCTTGCGCCTCGCCGCTCATCAGGTAACGGCGGACAGCCGGCTTTTCGCGAGCCTTTACCTCCTCGCTCACGGGATCGTCAAAATCTTTTTGACCGCCGGTCTCCTCGGCGGGAAGCTTTGGGCCTACCCGGCGGCGCTCTGGTTTCTCGGCATCTTCATTCTTTACCAGCTGTACCGGTTCAGCCACACCTACTCGGCCGCTCTCCTGGCGCTCAGCATTTTCGACATTTTCATCGCCGGGCTCGTGTGGCTGGAGTACCGGGGGCGAAAACGACAGGCCTATGACGCCGGATAATTCAGAGCGAAGTCCCGCCGCCGGGACCGGGTTCGTCCTGGAAACCGCCCGCCTGGGCCGCGCCGTTGCCGGCCGGCGGCTGGTCGACGACATCACGATCGGCGTCCGCAAGGGCGAGGTCTTGGCCGTGGTGGGCCCGAGCGGCGCGGGCAAATCGTCTTTTCTCCGTCTCTTGAACCGCCTCGACGAGCCGACGACGGGAACGGTTTATCTGGAAGGGACCGATTACCGGCGGCTCGCGCCGCGGGAGCTCCGGCGGCGGGTCGGCATGGTCACGCAAACGCCCTATCTCTTTCCCGGCACGGTCGCCGACAACCTCCGCTTCGGCCCGCGCCAGCGGGGCGCGGACCTTCCCGACGGCGCGATCGCCGCCCTGCTGGATCAGGTGGGCCTCGCGGACCGGGCCGGGAGCGACGTCGTCGACCTCTCGGGCGGCGAGGCGCAGCGGGTCGCGCTCGCGCGCGCCCTGGCCAACGCGCCGACGGTGCTGTTGATGGACGAGCCGACCTCGGCCCTGGACGAAAAAGCGAAGCGGGAAGTGGAGGCGCTGATCCTGCGAGTCGTCGCGCGGAACGCGCTCACCTGCGTGATCGTCTCCCACGATCTGGCGCAGGCCGCGCGCATCGCCGGCCGGGTCATGGCCGTCCGGGCGGGCCGGCTGGAAAAGATCGAATCGACGGAGGCGGACTATGCTGCGCGGGATATTTAATAATCCATGGGCGCTCGGCGGCGCGCAGGCGGCGGCCGCCGCGTCGCTGGTGCTGCTGGTGATGCTGCTCGCGCGCCGGCGCGGGATTCACCTGGAGCGCGAGCTCGCCGTCGCGCTCGGCCGCGGCATCGTCCAGATCGTCGCCGTCGGCTCGATTTTTATCCTGCTGCTCCGCCGTCCGGCGTGGACCGGCGCGCCGCTGCTCGCCGTCATGATCGTCGCCGCCGCCGCGATATCCGCCGGGCGGGCCCGGGGAATTCCCGGGACCTTCCGCGTCTCGCTTCTGGCCGTCGCCGCGGGCGCGGGCGGCGTGATCGCGCTCATGACCCTGGCCGGGGTCATCGACGCGGCCATTACTTCACTGGTCCCGCTCGGCAGCATGCTGATCTACAACGCCATGAACGCCAACTCGCTGACCCTCAACCGCTTCCGCGCCGAGGTGGAGTCCCACTCGGGCCTGATCGAGACGGCGCTGGCGCTCGGCGCCGCTTCGCACGAAGCCGTCGCCCCCTACGTCCGGGCCTCTTTCCGGGCGAGCCTGATCCCGGCCGTCGATTCGCTCAAGTCGCTCGGCATCGTCTGGATTCCCGGCCTGATGGCCGGCATGCTCCTGGCGGGCACC
>DASWFA010000531.1:0-2013 GCA_036394475.1 Binatia bacterium | reverse complement strand
CCGCCAGCACCTTGATCGGGACGCCGCGCGCGATCGCCCGGATCGCGCTGCCGACCGAGCCGAGCGCGTGGGTCTCGCCCGAGACGGCCGCGGCGATCGCGGCGGTCGCCTGCACCTGCACGAGCTGCGGCTCGAGCCCCTCCTCGCGGAAAAAGCCGCGCTCCTGGGCGATAAAGAGATCGACGGACGCGATGCTGCGGCTGGAATAGGTGATCACCACCCGCGTGAGCGGCGCCTGGGCGCGGGCTGCGGACGGCAACATCCATACAAGGGCGAGGAGAAGGAGCGGGAGCGCGATCCGGCGAGCCATATGGAAGCATAACCATAGGGCAGAAGCGCGACCTCCGTCAAGCCGACCGATGCCTTGGCGCGGCCCGGCGCGCAGTGTTGCGGCGATCACTTGAGGACTTTGTCGGCCCGCGCCAGCACGTTCGGAGGAATCATGAGGCCCATCTTCTTGGCGGCTTTGAGATTGATCACCAGCTCGAATTTCGCCGGCCGCTCCACCGGCAGGTCGGCAGGCTTGGCGCCTTTGAGGATCTTGTCCACATAGGCCGCCGCCCGCTTGTGCATGTCCGCATAGCTCGGCCCATAGGACATCAGCCCGCCCGCCTCGACCAGCTCGACGTACGCGTAGACCCCGGGCAAGCGGTGCTGGACGGCGAAATCCATGATGCGCGCGCGGTTGTGCAGGTAAACACGATCTGCCATCACGAGCAGCGCCCCGGGCTGCTCTTTGACGATTTGCGCCAACGCGCCGTCGATTTGTTCCTGGGCTTCGACGGCCAGGTAGAGCACTTTGATTCGCCAGGCCGCGGCGGCGGCCGCCACTTCCTTCTTTTCTATTGCGTGAAACGCGTTGACGGGATTCCAGAGGACCGCTATGTGGGACAGTTTGGGAATGACCTCGCGGAGCAGCTCGATCCGTTTTCCTTCCAGCTCCGGCGAGATCGAGGTCAGCCCGGTGATGTTCCCGCCCGGCCGATTTAAGGACGCGACGATACCGGTCGCGACCGGATCGCCGACGGCCACCATGACGAAAGGAACCGACGTGCCCGCCTTCTGATAGGCCTGGGCGGCGGGTGTGCCGGCGCTGACGATCACATCGACCTTCTGGGCCAGCAGCTCGGCGATGAGAGCGGGAAAGCGCTCGTACTTTCCTTCTGCCCACCGATATTCGATCAGGATATTTTGCCCTTCGATATACCCGCGGTCGCGCAACCCCTGGCGGAACGGCCCGACGAGATTGGCCTCGAGCGCGGCGGTGGAGTTGCCCAGAAAACCGACTCGCCGCACTTGGACCTGCTGCGCTTCGGCCGGATAGCCATGCGCCAGAAAAACGGCGGCAATGATGGTCAGAAAGATTTTTCTTTTCATGGTCCGGCCCGGAAAACAAAAAGGCCCAACTAGTCGTTCAGTCAGGCCGATAAGCTATGCTTTCCTATTTCGCCCCAAAAGGCTCGGGCTTGAAGGGCGCTGGAACCCAGCTTGTCATCACCGCTAGGACCCTGTCAAATGTGATTTTCCGGACCGCCATCCGGCGGGCGTAATCGGAGCCTTCGTCGAGCCGAACGAACGTTGACCCCCGCCGCTCGATTGCGTATGTTGATCATCGATGGCAGAGCGGAAAACCGAGGCCGCCGTCTTCGGCGGCGGCTGTTTCTGGTGCACCGAGGCGGTGTTCGACGAGCTCGCCGGCGTGGTCTCGGTCATGCCCGGCTACGCGGGCGGCCGGACGAAGAATCCCACCTACGAAGAGGTGTGCTCCGGCGCGACCGGCCACGCCGAGGTCATCCGCATCGAGTACGACCCCGCCGAGATCGGTTTTAAAGACCTGCTCACGGTTTTTTTCGCCACGCACGATCCGACCACCCTCAACCGCCAGGGCAACGATTCCGGCACGCAGTACCGCTCGACGGTCCTCTACGCCGACGAAGAGCAGAAGCGGGAAGCGGAAAGGTTTATCAAGGAATTGAACGACACGAAGGCCTTCGGCCGGCCCGTCGTCACCAC
>DASWFA010000530.1:0-2545 GCA_036394475.1 Binatia bacterium | reverse complement strand
CGAGCTCAAGGACGTCCGGTTTATCACGCTCGGCGCGGACGAGCCGGTGCGCGTCGAGATGCTCAAAAAAGGGCTGGTGGACGCGGTCTCGGTCTCGCCGCCGGGGCCGATCCGCCTGCAAAAAGAAGGCTACAACATCATCGGCGGTCCGAAGGACTTGAAGATCGGAAGCCCGATATCGGCGATCTCGATCACCGACATGCGGCTCAAGGACAACCGCGACCAGGCGAAAAAAGTCGTGCGCGCCACGGTGCGCGGCTTGCGCTTCATCCGCGAGCGCAAGGAGGAGGTCGTCCCGATCATGATGCAATGGCTCCAACAGACCCGGGAGGTTGCCGCCGAGTCCTACGACCTGGTCGTCCCGTCCTTCAGCGCCGACGGCACTGTGAGCGACGCGACGTATCAATTCGCGGTCGACGCGCGGCTGAAAGAGCTCAAATCGGACAAGCGCATCCCGCTGGCCGAGCTCCGGGACTTTTCGCTTCTGCGCGAGGCGCTAAAAGAGCTGGCGATTCCATGAGCGCGCCGGGCCGGGCGGGCGATTTGCGCGCGCCGCGCGGCGATGCTACTTTTCGGCTATGGCTATGAGAGGCAGGCGCGATCCGAGAAGGGATTCCCGGCGGGAATCCAAAAACACGATGCAGGTCGGCGACCGCATCCTGGTCAACAAGGGCATCGCCAAGAAAATGTACCTGATCGCGCGCACGGAGATCCCGCATTCCAACGAGAAGGTCTTCGTCACCAAATCGGGCGGCGATTTTACCATCGGCCTCAAGGTGTGGAAGTCCGACTATATGTGGAGCGAGAAGAGCCGGATGTGGATCCCGAAGAAATGAAAAAGTTTCCAACTCTCGTTTCCAGTCAACTTGAAACTGGAAACCTGAAACTTGAAACTGTCCCGGCATGAAACCCACTCTCGATTCCATTCTCGCCGAGGTCCGCAAGGGCAACCCCCCGTCCCTCTTGCTGCTGCACGGCGACGAGTTCCAGGTGCGCGCCGCGGCCGGGTCGCTGGTCGATCTGCTCGTTCCCGAGGAAAACCGCGCCTTCAACCTGGAGCGCTTCGACGGCCGGGCGGCTCCGTGGGACCAGATCGAGGCGGCGCTCATGACCGCGCCGTTTTTTCCCGGCCTCAAAGCCGTCTGGGTCGAGGAGGCGCCTTACTTCGCCTCGGCGGAAAACAAAAGCGAGATGGGCGAAAAAGTCCTCCGCCTGTGGGGCGAAGGCAAAAAGGACGAAGCGGCGCGCCTGTTCTTCGAGCTCCTGAGCCTGGAAGGCTGGACGCAGGAAAAATGGGACCGGCTCGATCCGCGCGCCGCCGCGGCCGAGGCCGGCAAGCTTTTGGACGCCGATAAGGAAGCGGAGGCCCTGGCGGCGCACGCCCGGGCGCAGAATCTCGCGCTCGGCCAGGGCAGGGGCGAGGCGGACCGGCTGATGGATCTTTTGGAGCGCGGCCTCCCGCCCTGGGGCGCGCTGCTGCTGACGGCGGCGCACGTCGACCGGAGGACGCGCCTCTACAAAAAATTCGCCGACAAGGGCGCCGCGCTCGACCTCGGGATCGAGCGGGAGAAGACCGGTAAGCTCGACCGCCGGGCCCTGGCGGAGTTTCTCGACCGGCGGCTCGTCGAAGCCGGCAAGCGGATCGAGCCGCGCGCCAGGGAAGCGATGCTGGCGCGCGCCGGGACCGAGCTGTGGTCGTTTCATCAGGAGCTGGAAAAGCTCCTGCTCTACGTCGGCGAGAAGAGCCCGATCCAGGCGAACGAGGTCGAGGAGATCGTGCTCGACCAGGGCGAGGGCTGGGTTTTCGATCTGACCGACGCGCTGATCGCCCGCAACGCGCTCTCGGCCCTCGCCCAGGTCGCCCGCCTGATGGCCCAGGGCAGTCATCCCCTGGCACTCCTGGGGCCGATCACGAGCTCCGTCCGGCGGCTCCTGATCGCGCGCCAGTTCATGGACGATGAGGCGCGCCGGACGCGGAACAGCCGCATCACGCCGGACGACGTCGTGCGAGGCATGCCCGACGACGTCGTCCGCCTGCTGTCGAACCCGCGGGCCGCCTACAAGTGCGTGACGAACGCGCAGAGTTTCACCGCCAAAAAGCTCACGCGCGACTTGGACCTGCTCTACCAGACCGACATCCGGCTCAAATCGAGCGGCCACTCGCCGCGCATCGTCATGGAGCGGTTGATTTTCGACTTGTGCCGAAAATGAAAAAGACCGCGCTGTTTTTCACCTTCATTTTTTTTCTTTTTGCCCGCCCCGCTTCCGCCGCGATGTCCGTCCAGGCCTGCTTCAGCCCCCAGGGCAGATGCGCCGGGCGCATCGTCGGGGAGATCGGCCGGGCGGAGAAGGAAATTCTCGTCGCGGTCTACGCCTTCACCAACGAAGAGATCGCCTGGGCGCTGGTCAAGGCGAGCCAGCGCGGCGTCAAGGTCCAGGTCGTCATGGATCAGGAGTTCGACTCGACCAACGACGCCTCCAAGAAAGCTTTTCTCGAGCGGCAGCGGATTCCCGTCCGGCGGGTCGCCGGCCTGGACAAGAAATC
>DASWFA010000529.1:0-2295 GCA_036394475.1 Binatia bacterium | reverse complement strand
AGCGCCGCCGTGAGAAAGCCGTATTTACCGTTCATTCTTTTCGCCCCCCTCTTTCTTCTCGCCGCCGCCGCCGCCCTTGGACGTCAGATCGCCGCCGATGTATTTGCCGAGCAGGTCCGTAAGATCGGGCGGCGACTCCGTCTCGCGAATCCGGTTGCCGCTCACGAGCACTTTATCCGAGCCGCCGGGGCTCAGCAGGATGAACTTGTCGCCGATCAGCCCGCGCGACCGGACCGAAGCGATGGTGTCTTCCGACAGCTTGACGCCGTCGTTCAGGCGCAGACCCAGCCGCGCCTTTTCGTTCGCCAGCGAGAGCGTCTCGACCCGGCCCACCTTGACGCCGGCGATCTCGACCGGATCGCCGGGCTTCAGTCCCGCCACCGAGGCGAAGTCGGCGTAAAGGACGTAGCCGTTTTTGCCCAGGACCTCGAGCTTCCCCAGCCGGAGGGCCAGATAACCCAGGCAGAGGATCCCGATGAGGACGAAGATGCCTACCATGATATCGGTGCGCGTATGATTCACTGGCGACTCCTACAAGACCTGTATCGGGCCTTCTGTTTTCCCATGAATAAATTGCTGCACCACCGGGTTCGGCGACGCCTGGAACCTGGCCGGCGGCTCGACCGCTTCGATGACGCCGTTGGCCATCATGGCGACGTAATCGGAGATGTCGAAGACCTGCGGAATCGTATGGCTCACCACCACGCCGGTGTAGCCGAACGCCTTCTGCGTCCGGGCGATCAACTGGTGGATGCTCGAGGCCAGGATCGGGTCGAGCCCGGTGGTCGGCTCGTCGAAAAGCACGATCTCGGGATCGGTGACCAGCGCGCGCGCGAGCCCGGCCCGCTTTTTCATGCCGCCGGAGAGCTCCGCCGGAAATTTATAGCCCATGCCCTCCAGCCCGACCTGCTCCAGCCGGTCGTCGACTTTCTTTTTGATCTCGCTTTCGCCGAGCCGGGTTTTTTCCCTCAGGGGAAAAGCGACGTTGTCGAAAATCGTCATCGAGTCGAGCAGCGCCGCGCCTTGAAACAGGACGCCGAAGCGGCTGCGTATCTCGTAAAGCTCCTTTTGACCGAGCTTGGTGATGTCCACGCCGTCGATCAGGATCTGGCCGCGGTCCGGCAGCAGCAGCGCGTTCAGGTGCTTTAAAAGGACCGTCTTCCCGCAGCCGCTCGTGCCGACGATCGTGGTGATCTTCCCGGTCACGAACTCGAGGTTGACGCCCTTGAGGACCTGCTGGGTGCCAAAGCGTTTATGTACGTCTACAACCCGTATCATTTGCTTGGAGTGATTTAAAGCATAATCGACGTGAGAAAATAGTCCCACACCAGG
The DNA here is from genome assembly GCA_036394475.1 of Binatia bacterium. Lineage (GTDB taxonomy): Bacteria > Desulfobacterota > Binatia > UBA9968 > UBA9968 > JAJPJQ01. The sequence goes on along the minus strand of DASWFA010000529.1, from coordinate 963 downwards.
ACCAGGACGAACGACAATACGACGGACTCCGTGGTGGCCTGGCTGACGCCGGTCGCCATGGGCGGAGCGTGAAAACCCTTGTAGCAGCAGACCCAGGTGATGATGAGCCCGAAGCTCAGCGATTTTAAAAAGCCGCTGTAAACGTCCTGAAAAACGACGGCGTTTTCCATGCCCACAATATAGCTCCCGGAGCTCACTCCGAGGAGCCCGACGCCGATCAGATAGGCGCCGAAGATTCCCACGACGTCGAAGATGGCGGTCAAGAGCGGCATGGCGATCAGGCTGGCGATGATGCGCGGCGACACCAGGTACTTGATCGGGTCGATGGCCATGGAATAAAGCGCGTCGATCTGCTCCGTGGCCCGCATCGTGCCCAGCTCCGCGGCCATGGCCGAGCCGGTCCTGCCCGTGACCATGAAGGCCGACAGCACCGGCCCGAGCTCACGGAGCAGCCCCAGGGCGGCGGCCGAGCCGAGCCAGCTTTCGGCGTTGAACTTTCTCAGGCTATAATAGCCCTGGAAACCCATGACCATGCCGGTGAAAAAGCCCGACAGAAGCACGACCGAGAGCGAGTCCACGCCGATGGTTTTAAGATGGTGGACGATCAGGCGGAGCTTCGCCGGCGGCCTCAGCGCCAGGCCGAAGGCGGAGAGCAGGAAGAGAAATATTCTTCCCATTTCCGCTAGTTGGCGCAGTGCGAAGCTGCCGATTTGACCTAAAAGGAAAAGCATCGGTGTGAAGATCGTGAAGCTACAGTAGCCCCACGCTAATATAAAAAAGTGAGCCGATTTGCAAGAGTATGGATAAACTAAACCCCGCGCCGGGGGCGAACGAGACGGTGGACAGCCTCTTCGCGGGCCGGCTTTCCGTCATTCAGAGCCGGACCGGATACCGCTTTTCGCTCGACGCGCTGCTGCTGGCCCACTTCGCGGCGGTCGGGCGGGCCGGGCGGCTGATCGACCT
>DASWFA010000528.1:0-3591 GCA_036394475.1 Binatia bacterium | reverse complement strand
GCCCTCGCCGCTTTCAGTCCCTGGGCGGTGAAAAACCTGCTCGAGACCGGCAATCCGCTGTTCCCTTTTTTTCCCGGCCTGCTCGGCGGCGCGGCCGGCGGAGACGGCGGGGACGGGGACGTCGCCGGCCTCTCGATCATCGAAACGCGCCGCCTTCTCTACGGCGAGAACTGGTTCCAAATCGCGGCGCTGCCGGTGCGGCTTTTTTTCTCCGGCCGGGACGACGCGCCGCAATTTTTCGACGGCGTCCTCTCCCCGCTGTTGATCCTGTTCCTGCCCTGGGCCTTCAAGGGCAAATGGGAGCGGGAAAAGAGGCTCTTTTTCGGCTTCGCGGTTTTTTACCTCCTCTACGCGCTCTTCCTGGGCAGTCTCCGCATCCGCTACATCCTGCCGATCGTGCCGCCGCTTGTGATCCTCGCCGTCTACGGCGTTCACAATATCTATCTGAGGATCGTCCACCCTCTTTTTCTCTATGCCGCGCTCGCCCTGCTCGTCGGGCTCAACGGCGTGTACCTGTGGGACTATTTTCAAGCCGTCGCGCCGCTCGGTTATCTCGCGGGGCGGGAGAGCCGCCCGGCCTACCTCGAGCGGACGCTGCCCGATTATCCGGCGTTCCAATACGTCAACGCCCGGCTCCCGGCCGCGGCGAGAATTTATCTTCTCTTTATGGGCCGAAGGGCGTATTATTGCGAGCGGGATTATTTTCACGACTGGGGCGACAATCCGGCGCTGCTGCTGCACGTGATCCAGGGCGCGAAGAGCGGCGACGACATCGCGAGCCGACTCCGCGCCCGGGGGCTGACGCATCTGCTCGCGCGCGAGGACCTTCTGAAGCGGTTTTTGGACAACAACTTAAAGCCCGCCGAGGCGAAGGCGCTGGACGCTTTCGCGCGCGCGCATTTGACCCGGCTCTACCAGGACGGGCGTTATTCCGTCTATCAAATTAATGGCTGACCGTCCCGATATCTCCATCGTCATCCCGGTCTTCAACGAGGCGGAAAATCTGGGCCCGGTGCTGGAGCGGCTGCGCTCCGTCGACCTCCCCGGCACGGAAGTCGTCGTCGTCGACGACGGCTCGACGGACGGGACCGCCGAGGCGGCGCTGCGGGGCGGCGCCCACGTCGTGCGCCACCCGTACAACATCGGCAACGGCGCGGCGGTGAAGACCGGCATCCGCGCCGCCCGCGGCCGGCTCCTCGTGCTGATGGACGGCGACGGGCAGCATCGCCCCGAGGACATTCCCAAGCTCCTGGCCGAGACCGGGCTCCACCACATGGTCGTCGGCGCGCGGGTGAAAGGGTCCAAGCTGAGGCTGCACCGCTATATCGCCAACCACGTCTACAACGCCTTTGCGTCTTACGTCAGCAAGTTCAGAATCGAGGACCTGACCTCCGGTTTTCGCGTGCTGGCCCGGCGGGACGCGCTCCGATTCATCGATCTCCTGCCGAACACGTTTTCCTATCCCTCGACGCTGACGCTCGCGTTCCTGCGGTCGGGCCTCACGGTCAAATATGTCCCGATCCAGACGCTCTATCGCAGCGGCCAGAGCAAGATCAGCCTCGTCGGCGACGGCCTGCGCTTTTTGCTGATCATCACCAAGATCGCCACGCTCTTTTCTCCCTTCCGCGTGTTTTTGCCGGTCAGCGCTTTTTTCTTTTTCTCCGGCGTCGGCTACTATCTCTACACGTATCTGACCGAGCACCGCTTCACGAACATGGCGGTTTTTCTTCTGACCACGGCGGTGATTATTTTTATGATGGGCCTGGTGTCCGAGCAGATCGCCCTGCTGAGGATGGAGCAGCGGTCCTTCCCGCCTTCCGAAGAGGCGGACCGCGGCGACTAAACGGCAGCGGGCCGGCGACAAAAACGGTGATCGATTCGCGCGCGCGCCGCCTTGCCGTCATCCTCGCCGGCCTCGGCCTCTTGGGCGGCCTGGCCCTGGCCCTCTGCATGCCGTGGGGCGCCGGCCTCAGCCCCGATTCGGTTCTCTACGTCGCCGCGGCGCGGAATCTTCTCGGCGGCGGTGGACTCGGCGTTTCGTTCGACCCGCGGCAGTTCTCTCCTTTGACCCACTACCCGCCTTTGTATCCGGTCCTGCTCGCCGGCGCGGGATTATCGGGCATCGACCCGGTCGCCGCCGCCGGATGGCTGGGCGCCGCTTTATTCGCGGCGAACATCGTCATGACCGGCCGGCTGGTCCAGCTCGCGTCGCGCTCGGCCGGGGCGGCGGCGCTCGCCGCGCTGCTCTTTATGAGCGCGCCGCCGATGGCCCAGGTGCACACGATGGCGTGGTCGGAGCCGCTTTTCATCGCCTGCGAACTCCTGGGGTTTATTTTTCTCGCTTCCTATTTGGAGCGGCCGCGCCGAAGCGCGCTCCTCGCCGCGGCGCTGGCGGCGGCGCTCGCCTGTCTCGTCCGGTACGCCGGGGCGGCCCTCGTGCTTACCGGCGCGGCGGCGCTCGCCTGGCTCGGCCGGGCGGAGAAAAAAAAATCCTTGGCGCAGGCGGGGTTTTTCGCGCTGGCGGGCGCGGCGCCGGTCGTCGCTTGGCTGGTCCGCAATCATCTCGTCGCCGGCAGCGCGACGAACCGGGCGGCGGCGTTCCATCCGCCGAGTCTCACGAGCCTCTCGGCCGGCTTCGATTCGATCGCGGGCTGGTTTTTCCCGGCGCAGGCCCCGCTCGGATCAGTTCTTTTGCCGCTGCTGGTTCTTCTCTGCGCCTATCCCGCGCTGGCGCGGCGGTCGGGCGGAGTCTCTGCAACAGCCGCCGTGCCCGCCGCTAAAATAACTTCGCTGCTGGCTCTCTGGAGCGGCGTCTACGTCATCGTGCTGTTTCTGTCGATGGCGTTCTTCGACGCGGACATTCCGCTCGACAGCCGCATTCTTTCCCCGCTCTATCCGGCCTGGTTGATTGTCGGCGTCAACGCCTGGGCGGCGGCCCCGGCGTCGAGCGAAAATCGCCGGCTCCGGATGATGGGCGCCGCGCTGGGGGCGATCCTCGTCTGCTCGCAGCTTGCCGGCACCGTCTCCTGGCTCGCTTTCGGCTATCGCAACGGGATCGGTTATGCGAGCCGCTCCTGGCGCGAGTCCCCGCTGGCGCGCCGCCTGGCCGGCATGGGCCGGGCGCCGGTCTTTACCAATGCGCCCGAAGCCGTCTATCTGGTCACCGGCCTCGCCGCCTTTGGAATTCCGGCGAAAATCGACTCGCAAACCCGGGCGCCGAACGCCGCTTACCCCGTCCAGCTCGCGGCCTTGCTCCACCGTCTGCAAACCGAGCGCGGCGTGCTGGTCTACTTCAAAACGGTCACCTGGCGGTGGTATCTTCCGCCGGAGGCCGAGCTGGCGGCGGAATTGGACCTCCGCATTCTCGCGCGGGAAGATGACGGGACGCTCTACGAGGCGGGAGGCGGCCCGAAGCTCTCCGAGAAGGGGACAGGGGAGAATTGAAGAAAATGGTCGGTCGATGGCTCTCTCCGGTTGATCGCCGCGAAGTCGAATCGACCGAAGCGAGCGGGGGGTATCTTGTCGCCTTGCTGGCGGTTACCCTCATCGGCGGCGCCGTCCGGCTCGCGTTTTTATTTCAGCCCATCCGCT
>DASWFA010000527.1:0-4201 GCA_036394475.1 Binatia bacterium | reverse complement strand
CATTTCTTTCCCGGGTGCCCCGACTGGCCCCGTCACCTCTACGTCGAGCAGGACGAGATTCCCCTGGACGAGCTGTGCATTAAGTGTATCGAAGCCAGCGCCGACTCCGAGCCCGAGTCGTCCCGCGCCCGGCGGGTGGAGGCCGTGCCGGCGGAGCCCCGGGCGCTCTGGCTTGCGCCGGTTTTCCGGAAAGCGCCGGGGGCGAATACCTGGCACGCGCTCGCCGCCTGCTCGATGTGGCCGCGGAAAAACTTTGTGGAAGCGCATCGCCTCCCCAGGGCGGCCGAGCTATGCAACGAATGTAAAACCCGCCTGGTGCAGCGAAATTAACCGCTATTTTCGGGAGCGAGTCTCGAACCTCGACGCCGGCTCCGGCCGGTTACAGGTGAAATTTTTTATGGTGGTGCCCAGAGACGTATTTCAAGCACAGTTAAATCAAGTCAATGGTGTGAGACCACCGGATCAAGCGCATGGTAGCGAGATCTTTCTTTGTGACATAAGGATATTAGATGCGTATCATAGAGAAAAATCAGAGCATCGATTGGCTATCCGCGAATGGCGTTTCTGTTTCTGAAAATATTCCTTCGTTCCGCGGATTTACTAAAATATTTGATTCCCACATCCCTGTCGACTCCGGACGTAAAACTTCGATCAGCCGTGCTCTTGCTTCGCAATTCGATACGGATGGTGAGTCCCTGTTGTGGATTCACGAGTTCGGAATTTGGCCCTCCTCGGAAGACGGGAATCTTTTCGAACGCTTTCGCCGTTCTCTTGGTGAAAATAGATCTCTGAAAGAACGACCAGGACACATCTTCACGCGAAGCGACCTTACGGATGTAGCATCTTTGCTGGCCATGGTTCTTTATTTCGTTTGGGGAGCCATTTTATTCTGTCCTGCCAATGATTTAGCAGTTAAAATCTCTCATAATGAATACACTTCTATATTCACGAGAAATAAAGAGCACGGGTATAAGGTAATTGGCGAATTAACCAAGTACTTCGCTGAAAAAAAGAGATGATTTGTTTTTTTATTAATGTTTCCTACCTTCCTTTCATAATCCTCACCGCCTCCTCGTAGTGCCGCATCGCCTCTTCTTTTTTCCCTAGTAAGATTCGGAGACACCGGCCGCCCTGCCTCGTCCGGTCGCGCTCGGCGGGTCGGAAGGCCGCCATGGCAACGCGCGTGGCAAAGGCTGCCACCCTATGTTACCTAAGATGGCCATGAGGATTCGAGCGCCGGCGAAGGTAAATTTATCTTTGCGGGTGGTGGGGAGGCGGCGCGACGGCTATCATCTGATCGATTCGGTCATGGTCCCGGTCGGCCTGTGCGACGAGCTGGAGATCACGCGGGATAAAACCGGGCGGGGCCGGGGGCTTCGGGTGACGTGCGACGACCCGGAGGCGCCGGAGGGCCGGGAAAACCTGGCCTATCGGGCGGCGGAGCTATTGCTCGGGCCGGGGGCGGCGGCGGCGCCTATCCATATACACATCAAGAAGCGCATCCCGGTCGGCGCGGGGCTCGGCGGCGGCAGCAGCGACGCGGCGGCGGCGCTCTTGGGCCTGGACCGCCTGCTGGGGCTTAAAAAAAGCCGCCGCCGGCTCCTGGCTCTGGCCGCCCGGCTCGGCGCGGACGTGCCGTTTTTCATCTCGGGCCGCCCGGCGCGGGCGCGCGGCGTGGGGGAGAGGCTCCGGCCGATTCGTTCGCTCCCCCGGCTGTGGGTGGTGGTGCTCTATCCGGGCTTTGGGGTCTCGACCGCGTGGGCGTACCGGAGCCTATCTTTCAAGTTGACAAAAAGTATTGAAAATACTAGCATTAATAGGTTGGCCTATAATCGGAGCGGCATGGCCCGCCTGATGGTCAACGACCTGGAAAAGGCGGTGTTTCGCCGCTATCCGAGGGTCGCCTCGCTCAAGGAGAGACTCGTCGACGCGGGCGCCGCCGGCGCTCTGATGTCCGGCAGCGGGTCTTCGGTGTTCGGGATTTTTTTTTCCGGAGGTGCGGCGAAGCAGGCGTATTTCCGTTTATCCAAGGAGGATGGGATCCGGGCGTTTCTGACGCATTCGCTCAACCGTACCATTAGGTAAAACTCGCCGAGCTCCTCCCGGGCCCGACGCATTGGAGGTCCCTATGGAGATAACGGAGGTTAGGGTCTTTCCTGTCAACGAAGAAAAGCTCCGGGCGTACGTCACGATCACGTTCGACCAGTGCTTCGTCATCCGGGATCTGAAGATTATTCAGGGCGCGACCGGGCTCTTTGTTTCCATGCCCAGCAAAAAACGCAAAGACGGCACGTATCGGGACATCGCCCATCCGATCAACAACGAGACGCGCAGAATGATCGAAGAGAAGATCATCGCCGAATACAACAAGGTCGTCGCCGAAGGCGGCGGCGAGCGGGCGCTCGGCGGCGAATGAAGAGAATTCCCCGGGCGCGAATTCCCCGGGGAGTTCGGATGGGCGGTCGCCAAGAGGTAAGGCACCGGTCTTTGGATCCGGTATCGAAGGTTCGAATCCTTCCCGCCCAGCCAATTTTTTTTAGATGGACCCGGGTGCCGGAGTTGCTTTGACGCTCCGGCTGTTCTATTTTCACCGTACAAACCATGAGCCAACACCAAGACGAGTTGAAAATATTCGCCGGCAATTCGAATCTGCCGCTCGCGCGGGAGATCTGCCGGCACCTGAACATGCCGCTCGGCCAGGCGATCGTGGAGACGTTCAGCGACGGCGAGAGCAAGGTCGAGGTCAAGGAGAACGTGCGCGGCGGCGACGTGTTCGTGATCCAGTCCACCTGCGCGCCCGGCAACAACAACCTGATGGAGCTGCTCCTGATGCTCGACGCCTTCAAGCGCGCCTCGGCGAAGCGCATCACGGCGGTCATCCCGTACTACGGCTACGCCCGGCAGGACCGCAAGGTCGCGCCGCGCGTTCCCATCAGCGCCAAGCTCGTCGCCGATCTCATCACGACCGCCGGCGCTTCGCGGATTTTGACCATGGACCTGCACTCGGGCCAGATCCAGGGTTTTTTCAACATACCGGTGGACAACCTTTACGCGACGCCGGTGCTGCTCCAGTACGTCAAGCAGCGGCTGAACCATAACGAAGTGACCATTATTTCGCCCGACGCGGGCGGCGTCGAGCGCGCGCGCGATTTCGCCACCCGCCTCAACGCCTCGCTGGCGATCATCGACAAGCGGCGGTCCGGCCCCAACGTCGTCGCCGAGATGAACATCATCGGCGAGGTCAAGGACCAGACCGCGATCCTGCTCGACGACATGGTCGACACCGCCGGGACGCTGGCGATGGCCGCCGGCGCGCTCAAGCGCGAGGGCGCGAAAAGAATTCTCGCCTGCTGCACGCACGCCGTGCTGTCCGGCCCGGCGATCCGGAAGATCAACGAATCGCCCCTGGAGGAGTTGATCGCCACCAACTCCGTGCCGCTCAGCGCGGAAGCCGGGGGCTGCAGCAAGATCAAAGTCCTTTCCGTCGCCCACCTGATCGGCGAAGCGATCCGCCGCACGCATGAAGAGCGGTCGATCAGCTCGCTCTTCGACTGAGGCTGTTTGAAGATTTTTCATAGTCCATAGGAGGTAAGTTTAGTGGAAACCGTTGAAATACAAATCGAGCCGCGCGAAGCGGGAAACAAAGGCCACGCCAGGCGCGTGCGCCGCGAGGGCAAGCTGCCGGGAGTCTTTTACGGCCCCAAATCCCAGTCGGTGCCGCTCGCGGTCGACCGCAAAGAGTTCCTGAGCCGGGTCGCCGACCTGGAAGGGTCGCATCTCATCCGCATCAAGTCGGCCTCGCCGCTGCTCGCCGATAAAGTCGCGCTCGTCAAAGAGATGCAGTTTCACCCGGTGACCGGCGAGGTGCTCCACGCCGATTTCTACGAAGTCGACCTGACGGCTAAGATTCGCGTCAAGGTGCCGCTCCACTTCGTCGGCAAGGCCGTCGGCGTCGTGCGCGGCGGCATCCTGCAGCCGGTCGTGCGCGAGATCGAGGTCGAATGCCTGCCGATGGACATCCCGGAGTTTTTCAACGTCGAGGTCTCCGAGCTCGACATCGGCCAGGCGTTGCACGTCACCGAGCTGACGATGCCCGAGGGCGTCACCGCCGCCTCCGAATCCGATCTGACGCTCGTCACCGTCGTGCCGCCGAGCATCGAAGAGGCGCCTGCCGCGGCCGAAGCCCCGGCGGTCGTCGCCG
>DASWFA010000526.1:0-3042 GCA_036394475.1 Binatia bacterium | reverse complement strand
GTCCGAGGCCGCCCCATCGACGGATTTCAGGAAACAGTAGATAAAATCGCGGCTGATCGCAAGCCCGGCGGCGGCGCGGCGGGTTTTAAAAGTCGCGGAATTCCTTCTCTTCCCGGCTTTCGGTCTCGAGCTGGATCGTCGTGTGCTCGATGGCGAAGCCGTTTTTGAGCCGCGCCTCGATCTGGTCCAGGATCGCCTGGTGATTTCCGTCCGGCCCGACCACGGCGTGCGCCGTTAAAGTAAAAACGCCCGAAGTGACCGACCAGACGTGAAGGTCGTGGATCTTGACGACGCCCGAGACCTGCTCCATCGCCCGCTGCACTTCCGCCGCGTCGATGCCCCGCGGCACCGACTGCATGAGAATATCGACCGATTCCCGCACCAGCTCCCAGGATGTGTAAAGGATGAGGAGCCCGATCAGGACGCTGATCACCGCGTCGGCGAAATACCAGCCGGTAAAAAGCATGACGAGAGCCGCCGCGATCGCGCCGACCGACCCGAGCGCGTCGCCGAGCACGTGCAGGAAGGCGCCCCGTATATTGAGGCTGCCGTGGTCGCACGCGTAGAGGATGCGCCCGGCGATGATGTTAACCGCGAGCCCGCCCGCCGCGATGACGAGCATGCCCAGCGAATGAACCTCGGGCGGATTTAAAAAACGGCGGTAGGCCTCGGTGAAGATGACGCCCACGACGAGCCAGAGAATGAGGCCGTTGACGAGCGCGGCCAGAATCTCCAGACGCTGGTAGCCGTAGCTTCGCTTGGTCGTGGCCGGCCTGCGGGCGATCTGAAAGGCGCACAGCGTCAGGCCGAGCGCCGCGATATCGGAGAGCATGTGCCCGGCGTCGGAGAGGAGCGCCAGGCTGTTGGTCCATAGGCCGCCCAGGACCTCGGCGAAAAAATAGACCGCCGTGATGGCGAGGGCCCACGCCAACCGGCGGCTGTCGGTGCCGTCAGGCCGCATGCATCAGCTCTTTTCGCGGAGCACGGCTTCGACGTCGCGCCGCAGCCGGTCGAGCGCCTCTTTTTCCGTCCCCGGATAATAGCCGCGGATCTGGCCGCGGCGATCCACGATCACGAAGCGCGGGCTGTGGCGGTGGGTCGCGCCGGAGGCGTCGCGCTCGGGCGCGGGGATCTCGGCGGTGGCCAGGTGAAACCCCTGCTCGGCCAGGCGAAAGATCGCCTGCTTCTCTCCGGTCAGAAAAAGCCAGCGCGCGGGGTCCGCGCCGAAGCGGGCGGCGTACTCGGCCAGCGCCGCGGGCGTATCGCGCTCGGGATCCACGGTGATCGAAACCAGCCGCAAGTCATCCCCGGCGAACTTATCCTGCAGCGCTTTCATCTCGGCGCTCTGGATGGGGCAGGTATCCGTGCAATGCGTGTAAATGAAGTCCGCGATCCAGACCTTGCCCAGCAGATCGCCCGATTGGATCTTTTTCCCGCTCCGCTCGGTGAGCGCGAACTCCGGCACCTTGCCGAAGGCTTTAAGCCCTTCGAGCGGCCGTTTCTCGCCGCCGCCCTGTCCGGGCCGACCGGCATGGCGCGTCCACAGCGCCATCGACCCCACCCCGACGAAGAGAAACACCAGGAGCGCCCAGGCCCAGGGCTGTCTTATCAACGACGTCTTCTCTTGCATAAAAAAATTTGAATGTGAATTTTGAATTCAACACTCAAAATTCATAATTCAACATTGGGAAATAACTTCAAAAGCCGCGTTTGAAACTCCGACCTTGGAGTATGACATTATCCCCGAAACATGTTAAGAAGGCCCCCATGAAATTTCGCGTGCTCGGCTGTTCGGGCGGCCAGGTTCCCGGGCAGCAGCTCTCTTCCTATCTCGTCAACGACAGCCTCCTGATCGACGCGGGCTCGACGACGGCGGTGCTCGGCCTCAAGGCGCAGCAAAAGATCAAGAACATCCTCATCACCCACGCGCACCTCGACCACGTCATGAGCCTCGCGACCCTGGCGGACAATCTCTTCGGCATCACCGGGACGATCCACGTCTGGGGGCTTCCAGAAGTCATCGACAGCCTCCACGCCTCCTTTTTCAACGACACCCTATGGCCTGATTTTACCCGGATCACCGGCAATAGCCAATCCGCGCCGATCTTGAGCTTCCATCGCCTCAAGCTGGAAGCGGCGACGTCGATCGACGGCCTTACGGTCACCGCCGTCCGGGTGCATCACGCCGTCGCCAGCACGGCTTTTTTCATCGCGAACCACAAGACGGTGTTGCTGCACGTCGGCGACACCGGCCCGACGGAAAAGATCTGGTCGCTGGCGCGGAGAATGAAGAAGCTCAGGGCGGTGGTCCTCGAAGCGTCGTTTCCGAACCGGCTTCAAGAGCTCGCCGATTTGAGCGGGCATCTCACCCCCCGGACTCTGTCCGCCGAGGCGGACAAGCTCGGGCGCCCCGCCGTGCCGATTTTCGTCACGCACCTGAAGCCGCAGTATCGAAAAGAGATCGTCGCCGAGGTGAAAAAACTGAAGGGCCTGCGCGTGCGGGTCCTCAAGCAGGGCGAATCGCTCGCGCTCTGAGCTTCCTACCTGGTGGAATTTTTTTCCGACAATAGATAAAGCCTGCCGCCGCTCTTCATGAAGCCGGCCGGCTTGCCGGCCTCTTCCCCGCCGCCGAAATAAAGGTCCACGCGGGTGGGGCCGCGAATCGCGCCGCCGGCGTCCTGCGCCAGGACGAAGCGGGAGAAGGGCCGCCAGCCGGCGAGACTCCCTGCCGCGTCCACGACCGGCATGCGGCTTTCGAGAAAGCCGAGCATTCCTTTGGGAAAATAGTCCGGGTCCACGGCGATGGAGCGACCCGGCGTCACCGGCACGCCCAGGCTGCCGAACGGCCCGCCCTTGAGAAAACGGAAAAAGACGTAGCGCTCGTTCCGCGGCAACAGTCCCTCACGCGCTTCGGGATGATCGGTCAAGTACCTGCGGAGAAGGGCCGCCGACATCTCCCCGGCCGGGAGCTTGCCCTCGTCGATCAAAATTTTTCCGATGCTGGTGTAGGGCCGGCCGTTGTTCGCGGCGTAATTCAAATGA
>DASWFA010000525.1:0-4086 GCA_036394475.1 Binatia bacterium | reverse complement strand
AGGCGACGCCGTAGAAGCGCCGCCGGCGCGCGCAATTCCAGCAGGTGTGGAGAATCCGTAAGAACGTGAATAGAGGGATGGAAAAGTAGCCGAGGCGCGCCAGCAAGGCGTACGGCAGCCGGCGGTCCTGAAGCCGGGCCTTGATAACGCCGTACCCCAGGCTCAGCCGGATTTCCCTTTCCGTCATCCACCCCTCGTAATCATGCCGCACGGCCAGCCGCGGATCGAAAAGAAACCGGTGGCCGGCGCGGGCCATGGCGTCCGCCTGCAGCATCGACATGTGGGGACCCGCCTCGACGGAGCACGGGTGCGCGAGCAGCGCGGCGCGGCGGAACCCGGCGTTGTTGATCGCAATGTGGCGCGTGGGGGCGGTGCGGCCCTGGTCCAGATAAGAGCGGGAGACGAGCGCCATGACCCGATCGAGAAACCGATGCGTCCCATAGTGGGTCCGGCCGCTCACCACGGCGATGTCGGGGCGCTCGCGCATGAGGCCGACGAACCGGCTGAGCCAGCCGGGATCGGCGACGCAGTCCCCGTCGATCAGCGCGACGAGCTCGGCGGAGGCGGCGCGAACGCCGGCGCTCTTGAGCGCGGCGGCGGACGCCGCCGGCGCCTCGATCACGCGGAGCGAGGGCAGAATGCGCTTCAAATCGGCCGGCATCTTCGGCGCGACGTCCGCCGACTCGACGAAAATAAATTCGGCCGTTTCCTGAAAATCCTGGCCGGCCAGCCCCTGGAGGGCCGCCCTGACGGCGTTCCAGCTCGCGGGGGTTCCGCTGTCATAATCGCAGGTGACGATGACGCTGACGACCGGCTGCATAGGGACAGATTATGATGCGTCGGGCCGGCGGCGTCAAGACGGGCCGCCAAGAATCAGACGTTGAAGCGGAAATGGATGATGTCGCCGTCCTGCACGGCATAGTCCTTGCCTTCGAGGCGGAGCTTGCCCGCCTCGCGGCATTTGGCGTCGCTGCCGTAGCGGACGAAGTCGTCGTAGGCCACAACTTCGGCGCGGATGAAGCCGCGCTCGATGTCGCTGTGGATCTTTCCGGCGGCCTTGCGCGCCGTCGTCCCCTGCCCGATCGTCCACGCCTTGACCTCGTCTTCCCCGGAGGTGAAGAAGCTCACGAGGTCGAGCAGCTGGTAGGAGGCGCGGATGAAGCGGTCGCGCGCCGGCTCCTGGATGCCGAGCTCGGCGAGAAAAGCCTGGCGGTCTTTCTCCTCGAGCTGGGCGACTTCCATCTCGACTTTGGCCGAAAGCGCCAGGCCGGGGATCTTGAGCGCTTCGAGCTCGGTCCGATAGGCGTCCGGCAGCTCTTTTCCGGCGCGCTCCTCGGCCACGTTGAAAAGCGCGATGACGGATTTGCGGCTCAAAAAGCCGAAGCCGACGAGGAGCGTCTCTTCGTCGGGGGTGAAGCTCATGCTGCGTAGGCTCTCTTCGCTCTCCAGCGTCTTCAAGCAGCGCGCCAGCATCTCGCCCTCGCGCTCCTTGCCTTTTTCCTTTTTGAGCTTGGCGAGCCGGTTTTCCACCACCACCAGGTCCGCCAGGAGCATCTCGGCCAGAAGGTCCTTGAGCTCTTTCATGGGCTCCGACGCGCCGTCGAAATCGCCCAGCACGAGCGCCATCGCGTCGACGTCGCGCATCTGAGCGAGCAGCGCGGCGTTCGCCTGGAGCTTCTCCTTGCCCTGCTGCGCGGGAAAATCGGTGAAGCGGATTTCCGCGTAGGTGGTCTTTTTCGGCTTGAAGATCTCCGCCAGGCGGTCGACCCGCGCGTCCGGCACTTTGGTGACGCCGAGGCGCGTTTCCATCTTTTCCCCCTGCCCCGTCTCGGCGCCGAGGCCGGTGAGGGCGTTGAAGATGGTCGTCTTGCCGGAGCCCTGGTGGCCGATCAGTCCTACTTTCAATTGAGTTCTCCCGTCGGAAAGAAAAGGATCAAACTCAAGAAATAACAAACCGGCCGGCAAAAAGCGAGGCGCGGGGCGCCGTCCGATTGTTGCTTGCGCGCCGGCCGCCCTGTATCGTCAGGAGCAAACCGTGAAGCGAAAATGGAAAATCGCCGGGGGCGCGCTCGCCGTCCTGCTCGTCTCCTGCTACGCCGCGCTCCATGTCATCGTCCGCGCCGAAACGGTGCGGGCGCGGGCGGAGTCCGAGCTGAGCGGGCGGACGGGTTACGACGTCGCCATCGGAAATCTGCGTCTGACTCCGTGGCTCGGGCTCGCCGCTTCGAACGTCTCGGTCTCTAAGGACGGAGCGAGGCTCTTCGAGGGCGGGAGCATCACCGGCTTCGCTTCGCCGCTCGATCTGTGGCGCCGGCGGATCGCGAGCCTCACGCTGGAAAAGCCGGTGCTGCATCTATCTTTGCACGACCTTTTCCGCCGCTCGGGAAAATCCGGCGCCAATTTTTCCATCGGCGCGCTCCGGATCGACGACGGCGAGGTCGTCGTGGAGACCGGGCGCGGCGCGCCGCTCCGACTGACCGGCGTGTCGGTCCAGGCCGAGCACGTGAGCCTCGGCCTGGAGACGGGCCTCAGGCTCCGCGCCGCGCTCCCCGCGCTCGACGGGAGCGCCGAGCTTTCGCTCTCCGGGGGGCCGGAGGAGAAGCGGGCGGAAATCGCCGTCTATCAGAAGCCGGCGGAGCCCGCGCCCAAAACGGCGCAGGGGAAAAAAGTCTTCGGGGGACAGTTGCGGCTGAGCGCCAAGGGAGAAAACGCCTATGAGGCGACGGCCGCCGGACAGGCCCGCGGGCTTCGCTGGGCGGGGGAAACGATCGACGGCGAGCTCGCCTCCCGGTTCGAGATCGGCGCCGGATTCGAATCGGTCTTGCTGTCGGTGGATGTAAAAACGCCGCGCTTTCCGGCCGGGCTCCTTCCCGGCGCGGCCGCCCCCGACGCCGTCCCGGCGAGCGCGGCGCTCCGCGGCGACTACTCCGCCGCGCGGAAAACGCTGACGCTCCAAAAAATAAGCATCGCCTCGGAGATGGGCGCGCTCGACGGCGGGGGCGCGGTCGTCTTCACGGAAAGCCCCGCCCGCCTCGCGGCGTCGCTCCGGCTGAGCGAAGTCCCGCTCGACCGGCTGAGGCCCGTGCTGCCGCGGCTGCTCGGCGCCCTCAGTTACACCGGCAAGATGACCGGGAACGTGAGCGTGTCGGGCGTCTATAACGATCCGGTCGTCGCCGGAACGGTCTGGAACGAAGGCGGCAGCGCCCGGAGCGAGAAAGTTTCGCTCGGCCGTCTGTCGTTCAAAATCCCCTTCCAATGGTCCGGCGGCTCGCTCCGCTCCCGGGGCGGGCGCTTGCAGGCGGAAAAGCTCGCGGCCGGCGGCAAAGGCCGGACCCGGTTCACGCTCCAACGGGCGAGCCTCACCGGCGATATCGTGAAAGAGCGGCAAAAGCCGGTCGAGATGAGCGCGGACTTTCAGCTCCTCGCGGGCGGCTTCTCGACGCCCGATGAAGCGAAGATCGCCGAGCACCTGAATGCGAAAGGCCGCTTCGCCTGCCGGGACTGCGGCGCCGACGCGGCGTTTCAGGGCGAGGTCCGGATCGAGAGCCTCGAGCTTTTGTGGAATAAATTTTTCGGCGACTTTAAAGACCGGCGCCCGGCGGTGAAAATCGACGGTATTTACCGCAAGGCGGCGGACGAGCTCAAGTTGAATCAGCTCGCGGTCGCGCTCGACTCGATCGGCCGGCTCGACGTCAAAGGCACGGTCGGCCGGCTTTCGGCCGACCCGCTCTTCGACCTGGAGATCCGGAGCGACGACCTTCGCCCCGCCGGTTTTTACGATTTTTTCATCCGCGACGCGTTCAAGACGGCCTACCCCGTCCTCGGCGGGCTCGGCCTCGGCGGCAAAAGCGCCCTGGCGCTCGCCGCCAAAGGCGCGCGCGCGTCCTTTACCCTGGAGGGGAGGCTCCGGCTGGAAGACGCGGCCATCCAGGAAAAAACGGGGCGCTGGCGCGCCGGGTCGATCGCGCTCGACCTGCCGCTTAAGATCGGCTATCCCCGGGCGCCGAAGGACGACGCCGCGGCGGCGCCGGCGGGGGAACTGTCGGTCGGCGAGATCCGGAGCGCGACGATGACCATTCCGAAGTT
>DASWFA010000524.1:0-6576 GCA_036394475.1 Binatia bacterium | reverse complement strand
CCCGCTGGTGAAGCCGCAGGCCTTCCAGGTGACGCTCGACGTCATCGCGCAGAAAAACCCCAGGGCCAAGTCGGCCCGGCCCGAGCAGTTCTTCGACAACAGCCTCGTCCAGGAGCTCGTCGACGAGAAGTTCTTCTTCTCGCTCTGGGGCAAGAATCCCTGAACCGTGACGCTCATCCTCAGCAACGACGACGTCCGGAGCGTGCTCACGATGGAGATCGCGATGCGCGCCCTGGAAGAGGCCTACTCCCAGATCGCCCGCCGCGAGGCGGTCTGCCGCCCGCGCATCGATATTCAGATCCCCACTTCGGACCCGAACAAAACCTACCAGTGGGGCACCATGGAGGGCGGCTCGGTATCGGGCTACTTCGCCATCCGCATGAAGTCGGACGTGGTTTACGAGCAGGAATACGAGGGCGTCCGGACGCAGGAGAAATATTGCGTGCGGCCGGGAAAGTTTTGCGGCCTGATTCTCCTCACGAGCGTTGAAAACGGCGAGCCTCTGGCCTTGCTGAACGACGGCTATCTCCAGCACATCCGGGTCGGCGCGGACTCGGGCATCGGCGCCCGGCTCATGGCGCGCGCGGACGCGCGGGTCGTCGGCATGCTCGGCTCGGGCGGGATGGCGCGCGCGCACGCCGAGGCGTTTCTCCTGGCGCGGAAGATCGAGAGGATCCAGGTCTACAGCCCCACGAAAGCGCACCGGGAAGAGTACGCGCGGGAGATCGCCGCTAAATTCAATATCGAAACCATCCCCATGGACCACCCGCACGAGGTTTACCGGGGCGCCGACATCGTCGCCGGCTGCACCGACTCCGCCGGGGCGGTCATCGACGGCCAACGGCTCGAAGCCGGGACGCACGTCACGTGCGTCGGCGGCAAGCCTGATCGGGATACGATCGATCGCATCGACGTGTCGCTGAGGCTCGGCAGCGCGCCGGCCCCCTGGGGGCGGCCCGAATTGGGCGTCGCCGACGAGTATCTCACGTATGCCGCCGAGGCGGGCGAGCGTCCGGGCTCGCAAGCGAAGCCCGCGGGCAGAAGGGGCCGCGGCGCCGTCGCCGAAGACCGGACCGTTTTTCTCGCCGAGCTGCTCGGCGGAAAAAAACCGGGGCGCGCCTCGGAACGGCAAATCACTTATTCCGAGCGCGGGAACGTCCAGGGGGCGCAGTTCTTCGCCGTCGCCGGCAAGGTTTACGAGCTGGCGAAGGAGAGGGGACTCGGAAAAGAGATTCCCACGGAATGGCTCCTGCAGGACATTCGGGACTGAGCGTCTTTATATTGGATGGATAAAGCAGAATCCCCGCCGGCGGGCTGGAGGCTCGCCCTCTGGCTGCTGGTGGCCGCCTACGCCGCGGTCGAAGCCCCTTGGCTCGCCCACCTCGCCGCCAGGATTTTTTACCGCTTTCCGCTGAATTACAACGAAGGCTGGAACGTCATGTTCGCGTCCAACGTCCTCGCCGGCCGGCCGTTGTACGTCCCGCTCGACCGCTTTCCGCTCACGCCGAACAACTATCCGCCGCTTTCGTATCCGATCATCGGCGGGCTCGGCTGGCTGTCGGGCGACCTGCTGCTTACCGGACGGATCGTCGCGCTTTTTTCCTCGGTGATCGTGGGCGGGCTGATTTTTCGCATCGTGGATAACGTCACCGGTCAAAAGCCGGCGGCTTTTTTGGCCGCCCTGCTCTGGCTCTGGCTGATGCTCGGCCTCGCCCCCGAGCGGCTGGTCATGTACGACCCGCAGATGCTGGGACACGCCTTTTCCCTCGCCGCGCTCGGCTTGTTTTCCGAATGGGAGGATCGGCTGACGGCGCGCCGGGTTTGGCTGCTCGCGGTGCTCTGCTGTGTCGCTTTATTTATCAAGCACCTGCTCGTGGTCGTACCGCTCGTCATCGCGCTCGCGCTGTTTTTGAGCGACCAGCGGTCGTTCCGGGTTTTCGCGTCGGCGGGATGCGTCGCCGCCGCCGCCATGGGCTTCGCGAGTTGACTCTACGGCCGCGGCAATCTGTTCTCCAATTTTCTTGATGCCAGCCGCGCGGTGGTGAGCGGCGTGGCGGTCTGGCGGGTAAAGCAGATATTTTTTGCGCAGCGTTTTTTTATCGTCGTCGCGGCTTTTCTCGTCCTGCTCTCGAACCTGCGGAGGCTATGGGCTCCGTATCTCGTCTATTTTTGCCTTGCCTTCGCCCTGGCGGCCTACGTCTGCCGCGGCGTCGGCGTGGATATCAACGCCTGGATCGATTTTTTTATCGCGGCGGCGATCGTCTTCGGCATTTTCGCCGGGAGCCCGTCCCGGCTGCTCGGGACCGCAAACCCGCCGGCGGAAAATAGAGGCCTCTGGCGGCCCGGCGGCGTCGGCTGGAGCCGCGCGCTCTTTTACGCCGTTCTGATCTCCGCCTTTTTGCCGCTGTCGACCCGGCTCCATGCGGGGTTCACAGGATCGCTCGATTCCGGCTCGCTCGAGCGCGCCGATCAGGCCTATCGAAGACAGGTGAATTTGCTGCGCTCGATTCCGGGTCCGGCGCTCTATGAGAATCTTCTCCTGGGCTTCGACGCCGGCAAGGAGTTTTTGTACGAGCCGTTCAACGCCGCGCAGCAGATGACGGCCGGCCGCATGCGCGAGTCGATATTGACCGATGCCATCGAGCGCAGGGAGTTCGGCGCGATCGTGCTCGAAGCGGACCTCGACGCGGCGCTCTGCGGCGCCGGCCTGGCGCCCGGCGAAGCCGGCAGATTGAAATTCACCACCAAGACGAGGTGGACTCCCAATGCCCTTAAAGCCGTCGCTTTGAACTACGAGCCGCTCGGCCGGGAGCGGTTCCCTTATTATTTTTACGTGCCCCTCCGACCAGGGGCCCCGCCCGGCTCTTCGTGCATCCCGGAGCGGCCCAAAGCGAATCCATGACCACCCCGCAGCTCTCCGTCGTCATATCGGCGCTGAACGAAGAAAGGACGGTCGCCGCCGTGCTCGCCCGCGTCCTCTCGGTCTTCGACCGCGAGAAGATCGAGGGGGAGATTGTTTTCGTCGACGACCGCGGCACCGACCGGACCGGCGCGCTGGCGGACGAGATCGCCGCAAAGGACGCGCGCGTCCGCGTCCTGCATCGCCATCCCGGCGCGCCCGGCAATCTCGGCAGCGCGCTGCGCGAAGGGTTTCGAAATTCGCAAGGCGAATATGTGGTCGTCCTCGACTGCGACCTTTCCCACGACCCGGACGACATTCCCCGGCTGCTCGCGCAGCGCGGCGCGGCCGATATCGTCGTCGGGTCGCGCTTCATCGCGGGCGGCAGGGCGGAGATGCCCCGGCGGCGGGTTCTCTTGTCCCGCGCTTACAACCTGTTCGCCAAGATGGTCCTGGGGCTCGCGATCGCCGACGTCACGACCGGATACAAGCTTTACAAAAGGAAAATGCTCGACGCTCTCGACCTTGAAAGCCAGGGCTTCGGCCTTCAGGTGGAGATCGTCGTCAAGGCGCACCTGAAAGGCTACACGGCGATGGAGGTGCCGATCCATTACCGGCGGAGCGACAAGAAATCGACGCTGGTCTACCGCCGGCAGTTCGCGTCGTATGCACTGCCGCTTCTGCTGGGATTGAAAGCGCGGCTTTTCCGCCGGCGCTTGCTGTCCGATTGACTTGGCCGGCGGTTCTGATAGCTTTTGCGGCAAACGAGGATTTATGAAAAACGGATTTAAAATCATGGACTCCGACATGCACGTCCGCGAGCCGGCCGACCTCTGGGAAAAATACATCGATCCCAAGTGGCGCGACCGCGGCCCGAAAATTCTCAGCGCGACGACGCGCAGCTCCGCCATGGTGCTGCTCGACGGCAAGATTTTGCAAGGATACTCGCCGGACCATCGAGGCGGCATCTTCGACGCGACGCGCATCGACGCGGAGCTCGGCGAAGCGCGCGCGCGCGGCTTCGACGCGGTGTCGCAGCTGAAGGCGATGGACCGCGAAGGGCTCGACGTCGCGGCGCTCTATCCGTCGATCGGCCTCGGCATCATGATGCGTAGCGACATGGACCCCGGCCTGGCGGCCGCCGTCGCGCGCGCCTACAACGACTGGATGCACGATTTCTGTCAGGCCGACCCCAAGCGGCTCAAGGGCGTCGGGATGATCCCGCTCCACGACCCGACCGAGGCGGTCAAGGAGGCGCGGCGCGTCGTCAAGGATCTCGGATTCGTCGGCGTCTTCGCCCGGCCCGAGCCGCTCCGTGATCTGGCCTGGTCCTCGCGCTATTACGACGGCCTGTGGAGCGCACTCGAAGAGCTCGGCATCCCGCTCGGCTTTCATTCCGCGGCGGCCAGCGGCGAGGTGGCGCAGACCGGCGACCGCTTCGGCGACTACCTGCTGCTGCGCCATGTATCGAGCCACGCGATCGAGAACATGCTGGCAATGGCCGACGTCATCTGCGGCGGCGTGCTCGAGCGCCATCCGAAGCTCAAAGTCGCGTTTCTCGAATGCTACTGCGGCTGGCTTTCCTTCTGGCTCCACCGCATGGACAACGCGATGAAAAAAGGCCGCCACCCCCGCATCACCAAGCTGACGCCGACCGAGTATTTCAAGCGGCAGTGCTGGATCGCCACGGAGTCGGAAAAGGAGCTGCCGATGATCGTCGAGCTCGTCGGCGACGACAACATCGTCTACTCCACCGACTATCCGCACGGCGATTCGGATTATCCGCACGCGGTCGAGGAGATGCTGGAGGTCACGGGAATCTCCGACAAGTCGAAGAAGAAGATTTTCTGGGACAACTGCGCCCGCTTGTATAATCTTTAGCGCGGAGCCGTTTCCAGATGAGGGGTCGTCATAGCCGGCGGAGGTCCGATCCATGATTCCCCGGTCATCGCTTCTTTTCCTCCTCTTTCTCTTTCTCGCGGCCCTCCCGCCGCTCGCCGCCCCGTCCGAGGCGCAGGAGAAAAAAACCGTCCGGGTCGCGTTCGTGAGCCTCTCCTGGCATCAGGAGCTGCCTTTCCGGGTCGCGCGCGTCAAGGGATATTTCAAGGAGCAGGGGCTGGCGCTCGAGCCGATCCTGATTCGCGGCGGGCCGGCCGCGATCGCCGCGCTCGCCTCGGGCGACGTGGACTTCGGCAGCATCGGCGGGGCCCAGGCGCCGATCCGGAGCCGCGCCCGGGGTCTCGACGTCTACATCGTCGGCTCGCTCTCGAACCGGGTCAACTACACGATGCTCGGCGCGCGCGGCGTCAACACCGTCGAAGACCTCAAGGGAAAAATCATCGGCGTCACCGGCGCCGGCGCTTTTTCCGATTTCGTCGTGCGCATGTATCTCAAGAACAGCGGCCTCGACCCGGACAAGGACGTGCTCTTGAGACCGCTCGGCGGCACGGTGCTGCGGGTCTCGGCGCTGGAAAAGGGCATCATCGCGGCGGCGCCGTTCTCGGCCGAGGAGGCGGTTGGACTCCTCAAAAAAGGCTTTCCCATGATCGCCAATCTGAGCGAGTCGCTGGCGATCCCGCAAAGCGTCCTGGTCGCGCGCGGCGAGATGCTGGAGAAATATCCGGAGACGACCAAGCGGTTTCTCAAGGCGGTGATCCAGGGCGTGCGCTTCGTGCGGAGCAATAAGAAAGAAGCCCTCGAGGCCGGCTACGCGTCGGGCCTCAAGGGCCACCCGGACACCGTGAGCCGGGCCTACGATCTCTATCACGCCGCCTACACGACCGACCTCTCGGCGGCGGCGGAGGGGATGCAGCTCATGCTCGACGAGGACATCCGCGCCGGCCTGGTGGACAAGAAAATGACCCTCGACCGGGTGATCAACGAGCGGATTCTCAAACGGGCGCAGGAGGAATTGAAAAGCGAAGGGCGGTGGAAGTAATATGGCTCGCCCGTGAAGGGAGGCCCTATGCTTCGTCCGATCCTAGGCCTTTTGGCCGCTGTTTCCCTGTTCTGGATTTCGCCGCCGGCGGGAGCGACCGATCCGGTCTGCATCACCGACAGCGCGCAAACGCTCGACTCCAACGGCAACCAGACGAGCGTCACGCTTATCGGCTCGGCGCCGTGCGGCTTCTTCGCCCGGGCGAACACGCGCTTCGAGCGCATCGGCGGCGTCGAGACGCAGATCACCGTGGGCTACATGAAAAACGAGCCCGCGCCCTACAAGGCGATCGCCGTGCTGTTCTCGGGGAGCGACGGCCAGACCGGCATCACCCCCGACCCGTGCTTCAACGCCAGCCCGCCCTGTAATCCGGCGCCGGTCGCCACGGCGGGCAATAATTTTCTCGTCCGCAGCGCCCAGCTTTTCGCCGAGCACGGCTTCAAGGCGCTGACGATCGGCCGGCCCTCGCCGCTGCCGACCGGCGATACGTGCGGCGGCGTGGGCGAGTGCTACAGCGTCTATCGCCTCTCGCCGCGCCATGCCGTCGACATCGCCGCGGTCGTCAAGCAGGAGAACCCCGGCAACAAGGCGGTGTTTCTCGTCGGCACGAGCCGCGGCGCGCTCTCCGCGATCGCGCAAAACCTGATGGGCGCCGGCAGCATGGTCTCGAGCCCCGTGTCGCTCGCGCCGCTGACTTCGAACACGGCGGGGATCCCCAATCCGTGCGACGCGAGCCATA
>DASWFA010000523.1:0-3718 GCA_036394475.1 Binatia bacterium | reverse complement strand
CACGCCGTAACTGACGTTCAGGTAATGTTCTCTTGGCTCAGGAATCATCGCTTGGCCTGCGTCCCTTCTCCCCGGTCCAGTGACTTGATATAGGCGATGATCTGCAAGATTCCGTCCTCGCTCACCAGGCCCTTGAACAGCGGCATGACCGGCTGGTAGCCGGCGACGATCTTCGCGCGCGGGTCGAGGATCGACTCGCGGATGTAGTTTTCATCGGCGACCGACGTCTTGCCTCCCTGGAGCTTCACCGTCTTGCCGAACAGGCCCACGAGCGACGGCCCCTGACCCGTGTCGTCCGGCCGGTGGCAGGTGGAGCAGCCCAGGCGCTCAAAAAGCTCGGCGCCGGCCTGTCCCATCGACACTCCGGTCGCGCCGCCGTCGAGCCACCGCTGGTAATCCGCCGGCTCCATCGCCACCACTTTGCCCATCATGCCCGAGTGCTGGGTGCCGCAATACTGCGAGCAAAACAGCCGGTACTCTCCCGCCCGCGTCGCTTGAAACCAGACGTTGGTATATCTGCCGGGCAGCACGTCTTTTTTCACCCGGAAGGCCGGCACGAAAAAATCGTGGATGACGTCCTCCGATGTCATCGTCAAACTAACCGGGCGGCCCACCGGCACGTGCAGCTCGTCGATCTCCCGCTGCCCTTCCGGATGCTGGATTTTCCACATCCACTGCCGGCCGACGACGGCGAGCTCCAGGGAGCCGGAGGGCGGCCGGGTCATATCGAAGAAGACGAGCGCGCCCCAGAAAAACATGACCATCGTGATGCCCAGCGGCACCACCGTCCAGAATATTTCCAGCCGGATGTTCGCCTCGATCTGCGGCGGCACCTCGCTCTCGGACCGGCGCCGGTATTTGACCGCGAAATAAACCAGCAGGAAGGCGATCAGCAGGCCGAAAAACAGCGATACGGCGACGAGAAAATAGAGCAGCGCGTCGACGCGCGGCGCGATCGTGGAGGCCTGCTCGGGGAATAAGGGCAGATTCTGCCACATGGGCTCTAGGCCGACCTCGGCAATTTGGTTTTGCGGCGCGCCTCGGCGCGCAGCATCAACAGGATATACGCCGCCAGCGCCGTGACCGTGGCCGCGCTCGCCAGCCGGACGAGGCTCGTGACGAGGAGACCGTACTTCCCCGTCGCGGCGTCGTAGTGATAGCAAAACAGCAGCAGCTGATCGATGGCTTCGCCTATCTTTCCGCTCGAAGCCTCGACCAGTCCCAGCCGCAGGTCGCGCGGCGAGAACTCGACGCCGTAAAAGTAGCGCGCGAGCCGCCCCTGGGGAGTGAGGAGCATGATCCCGGCGGCGTGGCCGTACCGGTCCCGCTCGCTCTCGTAGTTGTAGCGGAAGCCGGCCGCCTCGGAGAGGCGCCGGATCGCGGCCTCCTCCCCGGTGAGAAAATGCCAGCCGCTCTCGGCGCCGGAGCGCGCGTAGCGCTTGATGAGGTCGGCCTTCTTCGCCGCCGCCAGCGCCGGCGTGTCGCGCGGATCGATGCTCACCGTCAGCACGTTGAACTGATTGCCGGCGCTGAACGAGAGCGCGCGGAGCGTTCTGAGCAGTCCGTCGAGCACCAGCGGGCAGAGGTCCTGGCAGCGGTAGTAGGAGAACGCGAGAACGACCGGCCGGTCGCCGAAGTAGTCCCCGAGCCGGACCGCCCTGCCGCTCTCGTCGCGGAATTCGGCGTCGAGCGGCGCCTCGGCGCCGAGCCTCTGCTCGAGCGCCACGTCGCGCAGCGCCAGCGGCCGCCCGTCGTCGTGGGCGAGGGCGCATGGGATCGGCGCGAACGTAAAGAGAGCGAGAAGCGCGCAGCGGAAAGTCCCAAAAAATATCTCCCGCAGCTTGCTTCGTTCTTGCATCGCGCGCATGGCCGTACCCCCCTCCGAACTTTTACCTTTTTACTTTTGCCTTTTGACCTGCTCCGCCCTTACCCGCAGTCCCTTCTTAACGAGCGCTTGCATCGCCGCGTCGATGGGAATGCGGACGACTCCCCTCTCCCTGTCGACCCAGCCGTAGCTGTGGAGCGCCGCGTCCTCCTCCGCCCGCATCCGGCCGAGCTCCTCCGCGCCGTTCACCTGCAGGAGCGGCTCCGGCGTCGCCTCGCGCACCTGCGCCGGGGGCGGGGCCGGCGCCCGCTCCGCCACGTAGAGCTCGAGCAGCAGCGTCGCGCCGGCGGCGACGATCACAACGACCGCCAGCCCGGCACCGAACAGCGCGATCCGCCGGGGATCGAGGTCCCTCGGCTCGTGTCCGATTTCGGCATTGCGGGCGTTGTCCGTTCCTTCTTCCATCCTACGTTCCTTCGGCCTCTCCGCCGAGCCCGGCGAACCGCGGGTCGCCGAGCGGCAGCAGGGAGCTCTCCCCGAGAAAAAACAAAAAGACCCCGAGCCAAGCGCCGCCGACGCCGACGAGCGCGGCGAGATCGAGCCAATGCAGATAAAACCTCCCCGGATGAAACGCCGGCGCCACCAGCCAGAGGATGTCGACCCAGCGCATGGCGAGAACGACGAGCGCGATCAACGCCAGGACGCGCGCCCGGCGCTTGGCCGAGCGGGAAAGCAGCAGGAAAAACGGCAGCGCGAACTGGAAGACGATCAGAAGCGCGGCGACCGCCTGCCAGCCGCCGGCCGTCCGGCTCACATACCAGGGGATCTCTTCGCGCAGGTTTTCCGACCAGACGAGCAGGAATTGGGAAAATCCGAGATAGGCCCACAGCATGACGAGCGCCAACAGGAGGTTGCCGAGATCGTGAAAGCGGTCGGGGACGGCGGCGCGCGCCAGCGGCTCGCGCTCGGCCAGCAGGCGCGCGCCGACGACGGCGAGCGCCAGGGCGGCGAGGCCGTAGCCCACCATGAACATCATTCCATAGATCGTCGAATACCAGCGCGGCTCGAGCGACATGGCCCAGTCGATCGCGGCGAACGTGACCGTGAGGCCGTAAACCACCAGGCCCGGCGCGCTCAGGTTTTGCATCCGGCCGGTGAGCGCCGCGTCGCCGGTGCGGTCCTGCTCGCGCGACCATTTGGCGAGCAGATGGCCGAAGAGGATCCACAGGGCAAAATAAACCGCGGCGCGCGCGAGGAAAAATCCGGGGTTCAAATAGGCGCTCTTCTGCCGGAGGACCGGATCGGCGGCGACGGCTTCGGGCGCCGCCCATACGTAAAGCCGGCCGAGGCCGAAAACGAGCGGCAAAAAGAGCAGCGCCATCAGCGGGAATGTCCGCGCCGCCGCTTCGAGCAGGCGCTGGATCACGAAGCCCCAGCGGCCGCCGACCAGGTGGTGTAGCATCAAAAGCGCCAGCGAGCCGAGCGGAAAGCCGATCCAGAAAAGATAGGCGACCAGATACGACCGGAAAAACTGCGGCGCGTCGAACAGCGCTCCGGCGAGCGCGAGCGCGAGCGCGGCGGCGCCGGCCGCGAGGGCCCGGTTTCTTAAAGCATCGAAGCGGCCGTTCATGGGAGCTCCAAGAGTTTCCGCCGCTCCGGCTCCGGCACGTCCGCGAGCGTCGCCTGCTGGCTCAGCTGGAGCGCGCGAATGTAGGCCGCGATCGCCCAGCGATCCTCGGGCGCGACCTGTCCGGCGTAGTCGGGCATCACGCCGAAGCCGCTCGCGATCACGTCGACGAAATGGCCGGCGGGCGCCCGGCGGAGCCGCTCGCCGTGCAGCGAAGGCGGCGCGCGAAAGCCCCGGCGCACGATCATGCCCCGGCCGCCGCCGAT
>DASWFA010000522.1:0-3827 GCA_036394475.1 Binatia bacterium | reverse complement strand
GGGCCCGCCTGTGGCGGGCCCTTTTTACGTAAGATGCGCCGGGCGCGCGCTGGTTTTTTATCGCGCGGACCGGGGCCCGGCCGGGTTATTCTCCCTTGGCCGGCTTGAACTCCATCTTGGTGACCACTTTCTTGTCGCCCTGGGTCACGTACTCCACGTCCGCGGAGGAGCCGAGGCCGACGTCGCTCATCTTCGCCGGCTTTTCTTCCAGCATCGTAGCCTTGGTCTTCTGGTCGAAATCGAGCGTGATCAGCTTGCCCTCCTTGGTGACGAGGATCAGATAGTTCTTGTCCGTGTCGAGCAGCCCGACGTCGCCCTTGGCCTTCTCGGCCTTGGCCTTTTCGCCGCCGTTGGCTTTGGCCTCGGCCTTGGTCTCCGTCTTGGTCTCCGCCTTCGCCGGCGCCTTGGTTTCCGCCTTGGTCGGTGCCGGAGCCGGAGCCGGTTTGGCTTCCGCCTGGGCGGCCGGCTTCGCCGGGGCTTTCGCCTCCTGCTGCGTGGCGCAGGAGGAAAGCGTAAATATGGTGTAGACCGCGATCAGCCCTGCAATGGTAAGTAGACCTTTCATGTG
This sequence comes from Binatia bacterium, assembly GCA_036394475.1. Classification (GTDB taxonomy): domain Bacteria; phylum Desulfobacterota; class Binatia; order UBA9968; family UBA9968; genus JAJPJQ01. Next base: position 3,259 of record DASWFA010000522.1, on the reverse strand, counting down.
AACCTCCGATGGACCGTTAATTTTATTAAGACCTAGGTCTTAAATATCAGCTACGACTTAAGCCGTATACTTTAAACCGCGCCCCCTTGTCAAGCGCTAAAGAGACGGGTTTGGGACCCGCGGCCCCGGGGAAACCCGGGATGAATTCCATAGCCGACCGGCAATGGGTCGCGCCGCGCCGGACGTCCATCGCGATTCTATATCGCGCCGCCCTAAAGCGCCAGGACGATCAAGCGCGCGCCCACCAGCGCCAGCGCGGCGGCGAGGCCCCGCAGGATCCAGTCGCCGCGGATGCGGCCGGAGAGGCGCGCTCCCAAGGGAGCGCCGAGCGTCACGCCGATCGACAGCATGATGGTCCGCCTCACCCCGTGCTCAAACGCGCCGGTGGCGACGTGCGTGGCGGTGCCGGCGAAGGCCATGATCGACAGAATGAAGTGCGACGTGGCGGTCGCGATATGAACCGGGAAATTCAAAAGATGGACCAGCGCGGGCACGTGGATGAAGCCGCCGCCGATGCCGAGCAGGCTGGAGATGTACCCGATGAGAAAGCTGAGCCCGACGCCGAGCGTCCGGTTGTAGGAATACTCGTGCGCCGTGCCGTCCGCCTCGACCAGGCGCCGCCAGAAGCGGCCGGGCCGGCCGTCGTTCGCCGCCGGCAGGGTGCCGCCCGGGCGCCAGAATAAAAAAGCCGCCGCGGCCAGCATCAGGAAGCCGATCATGAGATCGAAGAAGCGCCGGGGAATGAAAACCGTGGTGAGGGCGCCCAGAACGGCGCCCGGCGCCGCGGCCGCCGCGAAGAGCAGGCCCGAATAAAAATCGATGCGCTTTTTGCGCGCGTAGGCGATCGAGCCCGAGAGCGCGTTGAAGAAGACCACCGCGAGGGAAATGCTGGTGATGGTGTCCGGCGTATCCTCGGGATAGAGGAGCAGCAACAGCGGCACGAGAACGAACCCGCCGCCGGCTCCGATGAGAGTTCCATAGGCGCCGATGACGAAGCCCACGGGGATCAGCCAGATGTATTGCGCCATCGCCTCCGCCTAAGTCGCGTCCCAAGTCGCCAAGTCCAGTCCATTGTCCGCCCGGATCAAAGTACACTATCCGATCGCGCTCTGCGACTCGAAGGCTAGTCCTCCGGATGCCGCCTTCGCTTGAGCGGCCGCGAACTCTCGGTTAAACTACCCCTCTATGCTCGCCAAACGCATCATTCCCTGCCTCGACGTGAACGCGGGCCGGGTCGTCAAGGGTGTAAAGTTTTTAGGCCTGAAAGACGCCGGCGACCCGGTCGAGATCGCCCGCGTCTACGACCGCGAAGGGGCGGACGAGCTGTGCTTTCTCGACATCACGGCGTCGCACGAGGAGCGCGGCATCATTCTCGACGTCGTCGCGCGCACGGCCGATCAGGTCTTTATGCCGCTCACGGTCGGCGGCGGCATCAACCGTCTGGAAGACATCCGGAGCCTGCTCCGCGCCGGCGCGGATAAAGTATCGATCAACACCGGCGCGGTCGCGCGCCCCGAATTCGTCCGCGAGGCGGCGGAGACCTTCGGCAGCCAGTGCATCGTCGTGGCGATCGACGCCAAGCGCGCGGGCAAGGGCTGGGAAGTGTTCACCCACGGCGGCAGAAAGCCGACCGGGATCGACGCCCCCGAGTGGGCGGAAAAAATGGCCGCCTTTGGCGCCGGCGAGATTCTCCTTACCAGCATGGACCGCGACGGCACGCGGGACGGCTACGACCTGGACTTGACGCGCGAGATATCCGAGCGGGTGCGGGTCCCGGTGATCGCCTCGGGCGGAGTCGGGAGCCTCGAGCACATTTACGAGGGCCTCACGGAGGGCAAAGCCAGCGCGGCCCTCGCCGCCTCGATCTTTCACTACAAGGAATACACCATCGCCGAATGCAAGCGGTTCCTCTTCGACAAGGGCATCGCCGTCCGGCTGGCCGATTGATGACCCCGCCCGTTCCGAGAACAACCATCGCCGACCTTAAAGTCCGCCTGGAAAATATCGTCGGCGAGCGCAGCCCCTTCACGAGCCCGGCGCGCCTGGCGGCGGTCGAAGACTATATCGAGAAAGAGCTCAGGGCGCTCGGCCTCGCGGTCGAGAGCGATCCGTTCACTTATCGCGGCCGGAGCTACCGCAACATCGTCGCGCGCACCGGCGGCGGGCGCGACTCTCCCCTCTTCGTCCTCGGCGCCCATATGGATTCCGTCGAGGGCTCGCCGGGCGCGGACGACAACGCGAGCGGGGTCGCGGTGCTGCTCGAAGCGGCGCGCCTGCTCTGCGGGAAACGGCTCGGAGCCGAAGTCGCCTTCTGCGCCTTCAACCTGGAAGAGCTCAACATGATCGGCAGCGCGCATTTCGCCCGGCGTTTAAAATCCGAGGGCGCCAAAGTCGCCGGCATGGTCTCGCTCGAAATGCTCGGATACACCGACCCGAAGCCGGGCAGCCAGAAATATCCCCCGGCGCTGAGCTGGTTTTATCCCGACCGGGCCGATTTTATCGGCGTCGTGGCGAACCGGCGCTCGGCCGCGCTGCGCAAAACTTTCGCCGCCGCGCTCGGCCGGGCCGGCCTCCCGGTCGAGACGTTGTCGGTTTTGGGGAACGGCTTTCTCGTGCCGCAGACGCGCCTCAGCGACCACGCGCCGTTTTGGGACCTGGGCTATCCGGCGCTGCTCGTTACCGACACGGCCTTTATGCGGAACCCGCATTATCACCGGCCGTCCGACACCCTCGACAGCCTCGACCTCGAATTCATGGCGAAGATTTGCCAGGGCGTGGTGGGCGGCGTTCTGGGTCTAGCCGCGTGAAAATTTCCGGGATTCTATAAAACTCATGATGCGAGCCGTGGGATTGGATTTCGGCACGACCAACAGCGCGATCGCCGTCGCGGCGCCCGGCGGCGCGGTCGAGCTGGCGAAATTCGAGATCGAACGGGATTTCACGACGGCTTTTAGATCGATTCTATACTTCGACCCGGAAAACCTCGCCGCCGGCGGCAGGCCGCGCGCGGTCGCCGGGCCCGCGGCCATCGACGCCTATCTAAAGTCCAGGGCGCACGGCCGGCTGATCCAGTCGATGAAGTCGTATCTACCGAGCCGCCTTTTCCAGGCGACGAGCATACTGGGCCACACGTTCTCGCTGGAGGATCTTATCGCCACGGTCGTCCGCGAGCTCAAGGCCGCGGCGGAAGCCCAGTTCGGCGCTCTCGGCCCGAGCGTGGTGGTGGGAAGGCCCGTGCATTTCAGCGGCAGCCGGACGG
>DASWFA010000521.1:0-2367 GCA_036394475.1 Binatia bacterium | reverse complement strand
ACGGCCTGGTCCATCCGATCGCAACGCCCGGCAACGTGATGGTCCATCTGGCGTGGAAAAAAGGCGACGCGGCCGAGGGGTTCAGGCAATCCGACGTGGTCGTGGAGAACACGTTCGCGACCGCGCGGGTCCATCAGGCCTACATCGAGCCGCACTCCTGCCTCGTCGAAACCCACGCCGACGGGCGCGCCGACGTTTGGGCCTCGACCAAGAGCCCGTACAACCTGCGCGACCAGCTGGCGGGCGCGTTCGGAACGACGCCGGAGAAGATCGTGGTCCACCCGTGCTACATCGGCGGCGATTTCGGCGGCAAGGGCGACCACAACGACGCCGCGCTCTGCTACGCGCTGTCGCGGGCGAGCGGGCGGCCGGTCAAGTTCGTGATGGACTACGACGAGGAGCTCACGGCGGGGAATCCGCGCCACGGCGCGCTCGTCCGGGTCAAAACCGGGGTCAAGAGAAGCGGCGCGCTCGCGGCCCTGCACATCGCGTTCGTCTTCGACAGCGGCGCCTACGCGGCGTTCCGGCCGCAGGGGTTTCTCGTCGGCGCGCACGACAGCGCGGGGCCCTACCGGATCCCGCACGTGCTGGTGGAGGAGAGCTACGTCTACACCAACCGGGTGCCGTGCGGCTACATGCGCGCGCCGGGCCACACGCAGGGCTTTTTCGCGACCGAAAGCCAGATGGACCTGGTGGCCAAAAAGCTCGGCCTCGACCCGGTCGAGCTCCGGCTCAAAAACTTCATGCGCGACGGCGACATCGCGCCGCTCGGCGAGACGATCGAGCACATCCGGGCGGAAGAGACGCTCAAGCGCGCGCTCCAGGAGTCCGGCTATGCCGCGCCCAAGCCGAAAAACGTCGGGCGCGGATTGGCGGTCGCGCAGTGGGTCTCCAAGGGCGGCGAGTCGTACGCCTTCGTCAAGATCGGCGCCGGCGGCGCGGTGACGCTGTCCGCCGCGGTGATGGACGTCGGCGCCGGGGCCTATACCGTCATGCGCCAGATCGTCGCCGAGGAATTGCAGGTGCCGCTCGAATCGGTCCTGGTCGAGACGCTCGACACGACGAAAGTTCTCAAAGACACGGGCGTGCGCGGCAGCAGCAGCACGCGGGTCCACGGCAGCGCCGCCTATCTGGCCGCGGCGAAGGCGAAAGAGATGCTCCTCCAGGCGGCCGCCCGGGCGATGGGCGCGGCGCCGGACCAGTTGGCGCTCGCCGCCGGCGCGGTGATTCACGGCCGCATGGAGCGCCGGATGACCTTCGCGGAAATCGTCGAAGCGAGCGGCGCGCCGCTCATCGCCGAAGGCCACTATCTCAACATGAAAGACGGCCCCGAGGCCTCGATGGTCGCGCAGGTGGCGGAAGTCGAAGTGGACCCGGAGACCGGTGCGATCGACATCCGGCGGATCACCACGACCCACCACACGGGGACGGTCGTGAATCCGCTCAGCCACCAGGGGCAGATCGACGGCGGCGTCGTCATGGGCATGGGCCAGGCCGGGATGGAAGAGGTCGCGCTCGACGACGGCGGCAAGGTCGCGACGACGAATTTCGGCGACTACAAGATCCCCACGATCCGCGACGTTCCCGAGCTGAAAACCACCGTCATCCAGTCCGGCGCGGGAAGCGGTCCGTACCACAGCATGAGCATCGGCGAGACCGCGGTCATGCCGACGGCGGCGGCGATCGCCAACGCCGTCGCGGACGCGGCCGGCGCGCGCATCGCCTCGCTCCCGATCACGGCGGAAAAAGTGCTGGCGGCGCTCAAGAGGGCTTAGAGAATTTTCTCTCGACTTTTTTTGGCATCGCTGTTGGGCCTGTCGGCGGGCTGCGCCGCCGGAACGCCCAAACCGGAGCCGGAGCCGCGGATCGTCGTCGACGCATCCGTGTCCCAGGAGGCCCTCCCGACATGGCTCGCTTACGCCGGGATCCGGCTCCGCTGGAGGACGAACACCTACCTGGAACAAAATCCCGACGCCGGCCGGTATCGTTATACATTCGCCGAGGAGGCGGCGGCGCGGGACGCCTCGGCCCGCGTGTGGATCGAGCGCCGGGAGTTTCAGAAAGGCAAACCGGACGGCTATCTCGACCGGCTGATCGAGGTCTTCAAGGCGGGATACATCCGGGAATACACCTGGACCTATCTGAGAGACCCGCTCTGGGCCGAGCCGGCCGGTCTGCGTTTGGCGGCCTTCGATGCGTGGCGGCGGGTCAACTTGAAAGACCATCGAGCGGAGACCAGGGCGAGGGTTGAGTTTGCCGACGACGGACCGTACATTCAATAATATCAATCATAGAAGAGGGGAGGCTTTCATGAAAAAAATAACCTTGGCCGACATCGCGGGGGTTTTGTTGCTGGCGGGCATGGCC
>DASWFA010000520.1:0-8225 GCA_036394475.1 Binatia bacterium | reverse complement strand
AGGTCGATCTGGTTGCTCTCTTTGTTCTTCTGGTACGACTGTCCCGCCTTCATGGCGTCGTCCAGCGCCGCCAGCATGCGCGCGCGCGACACGCTCGTCGAGTCGTAGGCGCCGCACTTGATGAGGCTCTCCAGCACGCGGCGGTTGACCGCCGATGTGTCCACGCGCCGGCAGAACTCGAACAGCGACTGGAACGGCCCCTCCTGCTCGCGGCTCTGCAGGATGATCTCCACCGCCTTCTCGCCCACGTTTTTGACCGCCGCCAGGCCGAAGCGGATTTTTTCCCCCACCGGGGTGAAGTCGGCGCGGCTCTCGTTGATGTCGGGCGGCAGGACCACGATGCCCTTCTCGCGGCACTCCGCCAGGTTCTTGATCACCTTGTCGGTCTCGCCCATCTCGGAGGTGAGCAGGGCGGAGATGAACTCGACGGCGTAGTGCGTCTTGAGATAGGCCGTCTGGTAGGAGATGAGCGCGTAGGCGGCCGAGTGCGACTTGTTGAAGCCGTAGCGCGCGAAGGTCTCCATCTGGTCGAAGATCTCGCCCGCCTTCTTGCCGTCGATCTTGTTTTTCTGCGCGCCGTCGACGAAGCGCTCGCGCTGTTTGGCCATCTCCTCGGGGTCTTTTTTGCCCATCGCGCGGCGGAGGAGGTCGGCGTCGCCCATGCTGTAGCCGGCGAGCGTCCGGGCGATCTCCATGACCTGCTCCTGGTAGACGATGACGCCGTGCGTGTCCTTGAGGCTCTCCTGCAAGAGCGGGTGGAGGTATTTGATCTGCTCGCGGCCGTGCTTGCGCTGGATGAACTGCTCGGTCATGCCGCTGTCGAGCGGGCCGGGACGGAACAGCGCCAGGATGGCGACCAGGTCCTCGAAGCAATTGGGGCGGATCTTGACCGTCATCTCGCGGATGCCCGTGCTCTCGAGCTGGAAGATGCCGGTGGTATTGCCCGAGCAGAGGAGCTTGTAAGTTTTCTTGTCGTCGAGCGGCAGGTTGTTCAAGTCGAGCGTGACCTGCCGGGTCTTGAGGATCAATTCGAGACAGTCGTGCAGCAGCGTCAGCGTCTTCAGGCCCAAAAAGTCGAACTTGATGAGGCCGATCTTCTCGACGCTCGACATGTCGAACTGCGTGACGATGCCGCCCTCTTTATCCACGTAGAGCGGCAGGTATTCGACCAGCGGCAGGTTGGACAGCACCACGCCCGACGCATGCGTCGAAGAGTGGCGCGTGAGCCCTTCGAGCCGGAGCGCGTGATCGATCAGGTTCTTGACCCGCGGGTCGGTCTTGATGAGCCCGGCCAAGCGCGGCTCCATCTTGATCGACTCGGAGAGCGAATGGTCGAACCCCTGCTTCGGCGCCGGGATCAGCTTAGCGATCGCGTCGGTCTCGGCGAAGGAAAATCCCAGCGCCCGCCCGACGTCCTTGATCGCCGCCTTGGCCTTGAGCGTCCCGAAGGTCGCGATCTGCGCCACCTTGTCGGCGCCGTATTTTTCCTTGACGTAGCGGATCACCTGATCGCGCCCGCGGATGCAAAAGTCGACGTCGATATCGGGCATGGAGCGCCGCTCGGGATTTAAAAAGCGCTCGAACAAGAGATTGTGGCGGATCGGGTCGAGGTCGGTGATCTTGAGCGCGTAGGCGACCAGGCTGCCGGCGGCCGAGCCGCGCCCGGGGCCGACCGGGATGCCGTTGTCCTTGGCGTAGTTGATGAAATCGGCGACGATCAGGAAGTAGCCGGAGAACTGCATGCCCTTGATGACGCCGAGCTCGTACTCGAGGCGCTCGTCGTAGAGCTTGATTCTCTTTGTGTGCGCTTCCCCCTCGGCGAGCTCGAAGTTCGCCAGCCGCTCGGCCAGCCCCTTGCGCGTCAGCTCGTCGAGGTAATCGTCCAGGGTGATGTCTTTCGGGACCTCGAAGTTCGGGAAATGGTAGTGGCCGAACTGCAATTCCAGGTTGCAGCGCTCGGCGATCTCGACCGTGCGCTCGACCGCTTCGGGGCAGTAATCGAAGCCCTGCTTCATCAGGTCGGCGGACTTGACGAACAGCTCGTCGGTCTCCATCTTGAGCCGGTTCTGGTCCTCGACGGTCTTGCCGGTCTGCACGCAGAGCAGCACGTCGTGCGCCGCGGCGTCGGCGCGCTCGCCGTAGTGGCAATCGTTGGTCGCCACGACCGGCAGCGACAGCTCTTTCCCCAGCTCGACGATCAGCCGGTTGACCGTCTCCTGCTGCGGCAGCTTGTTATCCTGGATTTCGAGGTAGTACCGGTCGCCGAAGATCGACGCGTAGGTTTCCGCCGCCGCCTTCGCCTTCTCGTAGTTCCCCGCCGACAGGGCGAACGAGACCTCGCCCTGGAGACAGGCGCTGAGCGCGATCAGGCCGCGGTTGTGCTCCAGGAGGATCTCCTTGTCGATCCGCGGCTTGTAATAAAACCCCTCCATGAAGCCCGCCGTAACGAGCTTGCACAGGTTTTTGTAGCCCTCGAGGTTCATGGCGAGTAGGATGAGGTGGTTGTTGTACTCTTTGTTGCCCTTGTCCACGCCCTTGCGCTCGAAGCGGCTCGCCGGCGCGACGTAGATCTCGCAGCCGATGATCGGCTTGACGCCGTGCTTGGAGGCCTCGCGGTAAAACTCGATTGCGCCGAACATGTTGCCGTGGTCGGTCATGGCGAGCGCGGGCTGCTTGAGCCCCCGCACGCGCTCGACCAGCTCCTCGACCTTATTGGCGCCGTCTAACAGGCTGTACTGGGTGTGGCAGTGAAGATGGACGAAACGGGAATGCTCCATGAATGTAATTTAATCCTTAGCACAAAGGCCGGGGCGCTACAATTATTTTTATCCCTGAGGACGGCGCGGAAAAGTCTTTCTTCGGGCGCTTGTGGATAACTCTCCTCACGCCGCCCGGAGCGCGCTCACGATGTCGAGCCGCGCGGCGCGGAGCGCCGGCAAAAAGCCGCCGAGGAATCCCATGGCGAGGGCGAAGCCGACGGAGTTCACCGCGATCGCCGGCGACAGCGAGAAGGAAAACGCCAGCTCCGAGAACGACGTGAAGTTGAGCGTCGAGATGGTGACGAACTGGAGCAAGGACGCGAGCCCCAGACCGAGCCCGGCGCCGATCAGCGCGAGCAGCAGCGCCTCGCCCATGAAGGCGGCGAGGATCGCCCGGCGCTCGAAGCCGAGCGCCCGGAGCGTGCCGATCTCGACGGTGCGGTTGGCCACCGCGCCGTACATGGTGATCATCGCGCCGATCGTCGCCCCCGCGCTGAAGATGACCGTGATGAACAGCCCCAGGATCCGGATGAAAGCGGCCATCATCTCGGACTGTTCCTCGAAAAACTTCTTTTCCCCCTTGGGCTCGTAATGCTGCAGCCGGTTGTCGGCCTCGAACGCGGCGACGAACCCCCCGAACGCCTCCGGATCGTTCAGCCGGAGCGTCAGCGTCGAGTAGGAAGACCGCTTGAAAGCGTCCATGATCTGGTTCGAGTCGCCCCAGATTTCCGAGTCGAAGCCGCTCCCGCCCGAATCGAAGACGCCGACCACGGTCCAGGAGTCGCCGGCGAACCTGATGCGCTCGCCCAAGTCCGCCCGGGCGAAGCGCTGGGCGATCGAGCGGCCGACGACGATCTCGCGCGCGCCCCAGCGGAACAACCGGCCGCGCACCAGCCGGACCTGCGGGCGCATCTCGAAGGCCGGCGGCTCGACGCCGCGCACGCCGACGTTGCTGATGCCGCCGGCGGTTTTTTCCATGTTGATGATGACGACGGTCTCGCGCGAGCTCTCCGGCGCGCCGGCCGCGGAGCGGGCGACCTCGGGCATCCCGGTGATGAGCGTGGCGACGTCCCGGTCGAGCACGCTCAAGGTCTCGCTGTTGGCGGCTTTCCTGAGCACCAGCACGTTGTCGTCCGAGCCGGTGGCGCTGAGCGTCCGCTCGATGCCGTGCGCCATCATCAGGACGGCGCTGAAGACGAAGACCACCAGCGCGATGCCGAGCACGGTCATGCCGGTGGTGAGGCGGCGCGCGCCGAAGCTCTTGAAAATATAGCGGACCGGGACCGTCATGGTATCGAACTCATCCGACGTACCTCAGGCCCTCGACGATCCGGGTCGTCATGGCGCGCCGCGCCGGGATCAGCGAAGCGGCCAGGCCCACCAGCACCCCGGCGAGGCAGCCGAAGACGATCGTCGAGGGATCGATGTAAAAGACCGGGAACCATCCCTTGGGCAGCGCGCCCTGAAACCCCGCCACGGCGGGAAACGTGACCAGCATGCCCGCCGCGCTGCCGAGAAACGACAGCAGCAGCGACTCCCCGACGATGAGCGCGAAGATATAGCGCCCGGTGAACCCCAGCGTCTTCAGCGCCGCGTATTCGTGCGTCCGTTCGCGCGCCGACATGATCATCGTGTTGGCCAGCACCAGCAGGATGATGCCGATGATGACGAACGACATCACGTCCATAGCGGTCATGACCGACCCCATGGAGGAGAGAAAGCTCTGCTGGAACGCGCGCTCGGTCTCGGTCTTGGTCTCGGCGCGCGAGTTGGCGAAAAGAGAGTCGATCGCCTGCGACACGCTCGCGGCCTCGTCCGGGCTCGTGATCCGGCTCACGTACCAGCCCACCTGCCCTTCGCGGCTGTTTTTTTCCTTGCGCGCCCGCTCCTCGAGATATTGCCAGTGAAACAGCATGCTCGTCGGGTCGGTGGTCTTGTCGCGCGGGGTATAGATCCCCCGGACGACGAACTCCCAGCGGCCGGGAAAAATATCCCCTTCGACCGGCATGACGTCGCCGATCTTCAAGTTGTAGCGCCGGGCGATCTCGCTGCCGATGATGGTCGAGTTGCGCTCGCGCCGGAAGGCGGCGAGCTCGGCGGGATCGACGAGGAATTCGGGATAGACGTCGAAAAAGCTGTCGGAATCGACCGCCAGGCGGGCGAAAAACTGATTCTTGTCGACGTAGACGCCGGAGAACCAGACCGCGTAGGTCACACGCTCGACGCCGGGCACGCGCGCGATCCGGTCGCGGTAGGCGTAGGGCAGCGGGAAGACGAACGAGACGGCGTGGCGCGTGATGAGCCGGTTCGGCGCGGAGGCCTCCACCCCGGCGTGCCAGGCGGTCACGACCGTGCGCAGCAGCATGAACGCCATGACCGCGATGGCGATGCCGAGCGCGGTGAGCAAGCTCCGGAGCTTGTGCCGGAGCGTGTTCCTGACGATGAGCTTCAAGAGCTCCAAGATTTATCTCCCATAACGCCTAGCATCCATTATACCAGCTCGCCCTTCTCCAGGTGGCGCACCGAGCGGGCCCGCTCGGCGGCGCGCGGGTCGTGCGTGACCATGAGAATCGTTTTGTGAAGCTCGCGGTTGAGCCGCTCCATCAATCCCAGCACTTCCTCAGCGGACACTTTGTCGAGGTCTCCCGTCGGCTCGTCGGCGACGAGGATCGCCGGATCGGTGACGATCGCGCGCGCGATGGCGACGCGCTGCTCCTGGCCGCCGGAAAGCTGCCGCGGGTAGTGGTCCATGCGGTCGGCCAGACCGACGATCCTGAGCGCGTTCGCGGCGTGGGCCCGCCGCTCGGGCTTGGGAAGCGAGGTGAGGAGCAGCGGCAGCTCGACGTTCTCGAGCGCGCTCAAGACCGGGATCAGGTTGTAGAATTGAAAGATAAAGCCGACGTGGCGCGAGCGCCACCCGGCCATTTCGCTCTCGTCGAGCCCGCTCAGGTCGGTGCCGGCGACCAGCACCCTTCCCGCCGTGGGCCGGTCGATGCCGGCGATCAAGTTCAAGAGCGTCGTCTTGCCCGAGCCCGACGGCCCCATAAAGGCGATAAACTCCCCCTCGGCGATCGCAAGGGAGATGTTTTGAAGCACCGGAATCTCCAGGCTCTCGCGCCGGTAGGACTTGGAGACGTTTTGAATTTCGATCAGCGGCGGCATCAGGGGTAGGCGCGCGGACGGCGTCGGACCGGGTCAACGGCCCGGTCGTTCGATCGTGAAAAGCTCCTGGGGGCGTCCGACGCCGCGCAGCGCGTAGCGCCCGACGGAAATGAGCCGGCCGCTCGCCCCGCCCAGCGCCGCGGCGAAGGCGGAAGAGACGAGCAACGGCTGCTCGACCGAGCGGCACATCGCCGCGATGCGGCTCACCTCGTTGACCGCCGGGCCGATCACCGTGAAATCGAGGCGCTCCTTGCTGCCGATGTTGCCGTAAAAGACGTCGCCGATGTGAAGCCCCAGGTACATATCGGTGACGGGCAGACCCATGGCCGTCCGCTCCTGGTTCACTTCGGCCACGCCGCGGCGGGCCGCGCCGGCGGCGGCGAGCGCCGCATCGCAGGAGCGGCGGCGGTCCTCCGAGGCGAAAATGGCGAGCGCGCCGTCGCCCATCAGCTTGAGGACGTCGCCGCCTTCGTCGTGAATGGCCGAGATGATCGCGTCGGCGTAATGATTGAGCAGGGGAATGATTTCTTCCGGAGTCGCCGTATCGCTCAGCCGCGTGTAGCCGCGGAGGTCGCTGAACCACAGGACGGCTTCGATGCGCTCGGGAACGCCGCGCTTGATGCGGCCCTGGAGCACCCGCCGGCCGGGGTCGCGGCCGAGGTAGGTCTCGACCAGCGTGCCGGCGACGCGGGCGAGCGACGCGGATTTTACCGCGAGAGCGAGAAAGGGCATGAGCCGGCATATATCGGCAATATCGCCGTCGCTGAAGCCCTGCGGCGCGTCGGTCGCCCAGGAAGAGTAGACGCAGTCCATATCGCCGATGATCTCGTCGCCGGCGAAGCGACTCGCCAGCGCCAGGTAATCGGTGATGCCGTCGGCGCGGAACTCGGCAAAGACGGTAAATTCGCCCTCCGCCTCCGCCGTCAGCCGCCGCCTTAGAATGGATTCGCCGGACTGCTCGAGCCGATAGAACGGACTGCCCTGCCACCGGCCGAGGTCGTCGTCGCTGCGGCCGTACTCGGTGAGCGTCGTCTCCTTCTGCGCGCGCGTCCAGCGAAAGGCGCGCCCCTCGTAAACCGGGTGCAGCGTGTCGATCAGCACGAGCGCGCGCGCCAGCGGCAGTCCGCGGGCGGTTTCGCGCTCGCAGACGCCGGCGAGGATTTCGGCCTCGCTCCGGCCCGCCAGCGCCGCCTCGGTGACCCAGAGGGAGAGCTCGGAAAATTCGGCGTCGTCCATGCTGCCACCCATCATAGCATCAGCTCGCGAGCCGCCGGTAGCGCGCCGGTCTCGGGCCGCATTGGCGCCGGATGCCGGACGGTTTACGGCTCTTCTCACCGCCCCTTCAAAGCGACCCGGCTGCCGGCCTCGATGCGCTCGTCGACGCGCGCGATCACCTTGTCGCCGGCCTTGAGGCCCGACTGGATCTCGACCAGGCTTCCCATGCGCCGGCCCGCGGCGACCGGGACCTCGACCGCCTTTTCGTCTTTTATTTGATAGACGACCTGGCGACCGTTCCGCCCGGCCACGGCGGCGGCCGGCACGCTCAGCACCGGCTTGGATAGCTCGCCGGCGCCCGCGGCGTTGGCGGGTAGAAACGCTATCTTCGCGCTCATCTCCGGCAGCACCCGCTTGTCGTAGGACATAAAGCGCAGCTTCACCATCACGGTAGCCTTGGCGCGGTCCGCCGTCGGGACGATCTTATCGACCACGGCCGGATAGCGGTTCTCCGGGTAGGCGTCGAGAGTGATCTCGCTCGGCTGCTCGGAAAAGATGCGCGGGAGGTTCGCCTCCGAGACGTCCGCCTCGACTTCCAGCGAGCTCATGTCGGCGATCGTGACGACGGCGGCGCGCGAGCTTATCGCGCCGGCCAGGGGGGCGACGATCTCGCCGACGTCGGCGTTTTTGCTGAGCACCGTGCCGTCGAACGGCGCCACGATGCGCGTGTATTCGACCGCCACCTCCGCCTCCCGGACGGCGGAGCGGGCCGACTCGATCGAAGCCACCACGCGCTTGTAGCGAGCCTCGGCGGCGTCGAAATCCGCCTGGGCCACGAGCTTTCTCTCCAGCAGCGTCTTCTGCCGCTGGAGCGACTGCCGGGCGTCGTTCAGGTCCGCCTCCGCCATGTGGAAATTTTCCCGCGCGCGGCCGAGCGTCGCGAGCACGTCCTTGTCCTCCAGGCGGGCGATCACCTGCCCTTTCTTGACCGTGTCGCCCTCTTGAACGCCCAGATAGACGAGCTGCCCTGTCCCCTTGGAGGCGACGGCGGCCTTCCGGCGCGCCACCACGTATCCGCTGGCGGTCAGG
>DASWFA010000519.1:0-1854 GCA_036394475.1 Binatia bacterium | reverse complement strand
CCCTGCTGACCGCGCATAAAATTCTCATCTCCACCGCCGTGATTTTCTTTTTCGGCTTCGCGCTCCGGGAGCTCGCCGTCTATTTTCAGACCGACAACCCGTGGGCCGCTTTCAGCGGCGCATTCTATCTCCTGGTCGCTGCCGGCTTCGGCTTTTATCTCCTGTCGCTCAAGAAATGGATCAAGTAATCATGGCAGGGGAAAAAGAGTTTGTCATCACCGTGAGCGACGAGGAGATCCGGCGCGAGCGCCACAAGGCGCGCGAGCTGCGCGCGAGCCAATGGTGGAAGCGGCGGCGCTCGACGGGCGTCTGCCATTACTGCGGCAACACGTTTCCGCCGCGCGAGCTCACGATGGACCACATCGTCCCGATCGTCCGCGGCGGCAGGAGCGCCAAGGGCAACGTCGTGCCCGCGTGCAAAGAGTGCAACAACAGGAAGAAGCACGGCCTGGCGACGGATATGAAAAGCTGACGGAAATGGAACCGCTCGGGAGCTTTTTAAACGGCCGCGTGGCCGTCAAGGTCGGGGACATCACCCGGGAGGAGGTCGACGCGGTCGTCAACGCGGCGAACGGCACGCTGATGGGCGGCGGCGGAGTCGACGGCGCGATCCACCGCGCCGGCGGGCCGGAGATCAAAAAAGAGTGCCAGGAGATCCGCCGGACGCGCTATCCCGACGGGCTCCCCGCGGGAGAGGCGGTCCTCACGACCGCCGGTAAAATGATTGCGCGGCGCGTCGTCCACACCGTCGGTCCGGTTTACGGCAGCGGCAAGAACAAGGCGCCGCTGCTCGCGGCCTGCTATCGCAACGCGCTCGCCCTGGCCGCCGAAAAAGGGTTGGCGACGATCGCCTTTCCGGCGATCTCGACGGGCGTCTATGCCTATCCCCCCGACGAAGCGGCCCGGGTCGCGTCCACGGCGATCGAGGAGTTTCTCAAAAACGATGCCGAGATTCGCGAGGTCCGTCTGGTTTTTTTTCGGCCCGGCGACGCCGAAGTCTTCCTCGCGCACCAGCGCTTTTCGTCTTGACCCGGCTTACTTTCCATAAAGGTTTTTGATGAAGCCGGACTCTTCCAATTCCTTGACGAAGCGCAGATCGACGCAGTCTTTCGCGTTCGCCTGCGCCGCTCTCGGATTGGTCGCCGCCATGTCCTGCAGAATCAGCTGGTAGCCCTCGACGGGCGGGTAGGGGGCCTCGGGGATATAGCGGGTGTGCCACTGCCAGGTTTCCTCCTGCGCCTTGCGGTCGTCCAGCCGGGAATACTTTTGCGAAATCTTGATCGTCTCTTCCTTCCGCGTCTTGTAAAAGTGGATCGCCTCCACGTAGGCCCGCATGTAGCGGCGCACCGTGTCGGGGCGCTCGCGGATGAAGCGCGCGGTGGTGTAAACGCCGTTTTGCGGAAACGGGATCTGCAATGCGGCCAGGTCGACGACGGTCGGGAAGCCGAGCTTTTCCGCCATCGCCTTCCCCGGCTCGGTCACGACGGTGAAGTTGACGATGCCCTTCTCGAGCGCGATCATCCGGTCCATCGTGCCGCCGATCGCGCGGAGATTCACGTCCTTCAGCGGGTCGAGGCCCAGCTTCTTGAGCCCCATGCGGAGCGCGAACTCGGCGGTGGTGCCGGCGATGTGGTTGCCGCCGATCTTGCCCTTCAATTGATCCGGTTTTTGGATGCCCGGCTGGGCGACGAGATAATAGGGCAGCACGTTGACGTTGCCGGCGATGGCGACCGCGTCGGCGCCGGCGAGCCGCGCGCTCGCCAGGCCCGGCCCGCCGCCCTCGCCGATCCATATCTCGCCGGCGAGAATCGCCTGGACGCCGCGCACGCTCCCCGAGATGAAAATGATCGTGGC
>DASWFA010000518.1:0-2093 GCA_036394475.1 Binatia bacterium | reverse complement strand
CGAGCTCTTCGTTGGCGGACTGGAGCTCTTCGTTGGTCGTCTCGAGCTCTTCGTTCGAGGACTGGAGCTCCTCGTTGGTCGTCTCCAGCTCCTCGTTGCTGGATTGCAGCTCCTCGTTGCTCGTCTGGACGTTTTCGTTGGAGTGCTGCAGCTCTTTCTGCAGCCTGTAATAGCGGGTGACGTCCAGAAAAGAGATGCTCGCCCCCATGGGCCTGGTCCCATGGTCGAAAAGCGGCGCGACGATGACGTCCAGGTATTGCATCTCTCCGTTGGGGAAGCGCCGCTCCACGCTCGTGAGCGTGATCGCGCGGCGCTCGGCGTAGGCCTGCTCGATCAGCGAGCGCAGCTCGACCGGCCGGTAGGATATCTCCAGGTCCTGAAAGGCGCGTCCGACGTCCCTCGGGTTGAGGCTGAAAAGCGCCCGCACCTTCTGGTTGGCGAAGACGAGCACCCCGTCGGCGTCCACGAGGAGCCTGGCCATCGGGGATTCGTCCAGCGCCAGCTCTCGCAGGGGCTCCCTCAGCGCGGGCTGGACGGCGCCGTCGTGGGCATCGTCGGGATGCGCCATGGCCAGCAGCCGGTCGCGCAGGTTGACCTGAGGCACCTTGGTGAAGACGCGGTGCTTCAAATCGAGCGGCGCGAAAAGATTGCCGTGCGTGAGCAGCATCTCGGCGCGGCCTAAAAACAGGTAGCCCACGCCGCCGTTGAGCGCGAAATGGAAGCGGGCCAGGATGCGCGCCTGCGTCTCGGCGTTGAAATACATGATCGTGTTGCGGCAGACGAGCAGGTCGAGGCGCGAGATCGGGGCGTCCTGGACCAGGTCGTGCCGCCCGAAGATGATCGAGCGCCGCATGTCGGCGCGAAAGCCGAAGGCGCCGTCCGCCGGCGCGAAATATTTCCGCCGGAGCTTTTCATCGACCGCCTCCAGGTCTTTGGCGCCGTAGACGGCCTGGCGCGCGGTATTGAGCGCGTCGTCGTCCACGTCGGTGGCGTAAATCTTGACCCTCTGGCGGAAGGCGTCGACCCCCATCTTTTCCGCCAGCACCATCGCGATCGTGTAGGCCTCTTCGCCCGAGGCCGAGCCCGCGCTCCAGATCCGGACCTGCTCGGAGGCCGGTTTTTGCTCGAGCAGTCGCGGGACGACTTTTTCCGAGAGAAAGCTCCAGGCCGGCGGGTCGCGGAAAAACGAGGTGACGTTGATCAGAATCGTATTGAAGAGCTGGGAGAACTCCTCCGGATGGACTTCCA
Source organism: Binatia bacterium (assembly GCA_036394475.1). GTDB lineage: Bacteria > Desulfobacterota > Binatia > UBA9968 > UBA9968 > JAJPJQ01. The sequence goes on along the minus strand of DASWFA010000518.1, from coordinate 845 downwards.
GATAGTCGATGTAATCCGTGTATGTCGGGACGCCCGCCGCCTGCATCCGCCGGTCCACGCGGCGCATCAGGCTGGGGCGCTTGTAGCCGCTGAAATCGAAGCCGCGGCTGTGCTGCAGATACGACAGCAGGGATTCGAACTGCTTTTCCGGATCTTCACTCATGCGGCGGTTCCTTCGAGCGCACCAGGGCCGCGAGCGCCCCGGGGATCTCCTCCAGCGGCAGGACGAGATCGACGCAGCCGGTGTGCATCGCGGCCGAGGGCATGCCCGAAAACTCGGCCGATTTTTCGTCCTGGACGACGACCGTCCCGCCCATCTTTTTGATCGCCCGGACGCCCATCGAGCCGTCGCTGCCGGTGCCGGAGAGAACAACGGCTACGGCGCGCTCCTTATAGCTCGCCGCCACCGATTCGAAGAGCAGATCGGCGGAGGGGCGGAGAAAGTGCACCAGCTCGGTCTGCGTCAGGGAAACCCCGCCGCCGGGGTTGATCAGCAGGTGCTTGTTCGGCGGGGCGATATAGGCCGTTCCCGGACGCACGCGGTGGCCCTCTTCGGCCTGAACGACTTCGAGCTCCGTATGGCGGCGCAGAATATCCGCCATCATGCTGCGGTGGCTGGGATCGAGGTGCTGCACGACGACGATCGCGGCCGGAAAGTCCGCCGGCAGGGCGGCTAAAATATGGCTGAGCGCCTTTAAGCCGCCGGCCGAGGCCGCCAGCGCGACGATATCGAAGGCCCCGGCGGTTTTTTTTTCGACAACGCGCCCCGCTCCCATTCTGCGCCTCGCGCACTTTCTATCTCTGGTCTATTCCGCGCCCGGGAAGATGCCGATCGCCCCTTAGAG
>DASWFA010000517.1:0-3818 GCA_036394475.1 Binatia bacterium | reverse complement strand
CGATCTCCGCCGCCAAGCCGGTGGCCGACAAGCCCTTCGCGCAGAAACACAGCATCTACCTGTTTGTCTTCAAGGCCAGCCAGGGGGCGGATATGGAGCGCTTCGATCGGGAGAAGGGCCGGCTCATGGAGCAGGCGCTGGCGGATAAGAAGCAGGCGATGATGAAAAAGTTCGTCGACAGCCTCAAGGCCGGCGCGAAGATCAAAATCGAGCCGGCCGTTCTGGAAGAAGGCTAGCTCGCCCGAAAAGCGGCGCTCGGCGGCGAATCTCCTCTCATGCGAATTTTCCTGGTGCGGCACGGGGCCACCGATTGGAATCTGGCGGGCAGGTGCCAGGGCACGACGGACCTGGAGCTGAACGAGACCGGGCTCCGGCAGGCCGAGGCCGCCGCGCTCGGCCTCACCGGAGAAAAAATCACCGCCGTCTATTCGAGCGATTTAAAAAGGGCCCGGCAGACGGCGGAAGCCGTCGCGCGGCGCCATCATCTCGCCGTCCTGGTGGAGGAAAGCATCCGCGAGCTGGATCACGGCGAGCTCGAGGGGCTGACCTTCGCCGAGATTCACGCCGTCCGGCCGGACTTTATCCGCCGCTGGCGGGACGAGCCCGCCGACGCCGATATCCCGGGCGGCGAAAAGCTGGCCCAGGTCGCGCGCCGCGCCTGGGACGGCCTGGGCCGGATCGTCGGCCGTCACGGTATCGAGGATACCCTCGTCGTCGTCAGCCACAATTTCCCCATCCTTGCGGTGCTCTGCCGGATCGCCGGCACCGAGCTCAACCGATACCGAACCTACCACCTGCCGCCGGGTGGCGCCGTCCGCCTGGATTACGGTCCCGACGGCGCGTGGCGGGTGCCTCCCGGTGTGAAGCTGCCGCTGCGCGAGCCCTGACAAGGGGCCGGAATCGCCCTTGCATTCCCCCGGGGCTTTGACTATGCTCCCCCAGTTTTTGGCCATGACACTTTCGGGGGGAGGATGAGGGCATGAGCGAGCGGAAGAAAAACCCGGCGCGAAGCTTCGACGGGGCGCCGGAGCGGATCGAGAAGCTGGAAGGCCTTTTGGAAGACTTGAGCCGGCGCCTGGGCGCGCTCGAGTCCCAGCTCGCGGGCGCGGTCGGTCTGGAGCAGGGCTCGGCCGTGGACCTGGACGCGTGGGAGAAAAAATGGGAGGAAAAATACGCCCTCCTGTCTGCGCGGCAAAAAGAGCTGGAGTCTCCGGAGAGCCGGGTCCAGCGGGCGCCGGAGCTTCTGGAGGACCCGCGGAAAGATTTCCCGGCTGCCGGAATGCCGCCGGCGCGGAGCTGGAAACAGGCGGTCGGGGCGAGAATGAGCGAGCTGGAAGGATTGGCCGGCCGGCGCCCGACGCAGAATAAGGCTTCCCGCTGGGTGTCGTTTTTCGTCGATTTAGGAAAAAAGCATTGAGCCCCGAAAGCTTCTCCCGACGCCGCCTTTTTTAGCTTTCCCCGCCCGCCTTTACGCCCCCGCCTTCGAGCCGGGTCTGAACAGGCCGAAAAAGGAGTTGCGGGTCTCCCTGTGCAGCGCGAAATATCCGATCGTCAGGCCGATATAGACAAAGGAAAAAAGATACCGGATGGTCGCGTCGGGCATCAGGAGCTGTGTGGCGAAAAGAAAAAAGAGCAGCGCCGCTTCCTTAAGGGAAAACGAAAGGTTCGCCAGGATGGCGACGGCGAACAGGGACTGCGCCGCGGTCAGAAAAATCTCTTCGCTCTGGCGGTTGTCCATCCGCATCGGCTCCCACTCTCCGGCGGAAAACATGTAGACCAGGGGGAGCATGCCGATCAGCAGCGTCCACTGGTTGACTTTGGAAGAGACGAGCGTGCCGAGACTCGCCCCCGGGTTGGCCTTCAGGGCGAAGAGGATGGCGACGATGAACTCGGGCGATTCGGACGCCAGGGGCGCGAGCCACTGGACCAGCAGGAACTCTTCGATTCCCAGGCTCCGGCCGCTGGCGAGCAGGCTCTCGGCGAACGGCTCGGCGGCGATGAAGATGGTATAGCCCGACAAGAGAAACAGCGCCACGGTGGCGGCGCGCCTCCTCGTCACTCCCAGGCGCGCGATCAGCTCCGACGGCCCCTCCAGCTCCGGCTCGACGTGAGCGGCGCGGGAGGCCGCGCGAATGTAAAAAACGAAAATGGCGATCAGCACGACGGCGTCGGACAGGTCGAGCTGCTGCTTGAAGGGAATCAAAAACGAATAGAGGGTCGCGAGGCTCAGGTAGAAGATCTCGATCTTGTGCGACGGCTCCAGGGAAAAGGATTTGGCGCGGGTCTTGAGCCAGAAGGTGAAGATGACCGCCGCCCAGCCGACGCCGATCAGCAGGCGGTTGGCGCCGGTCATGTTGGCGGTGGCGTAGGCCGTGTACTGGGGATCTTTGCCGGCGCTCCAGGCGAAATACATATCCACCGCGTATTCGGGCAGCACGGCGACCAGCGCCAGGAAGGCGAGCGCCAGCGCCTGCGGGATGTCGAGCTGCGCCAGCTCGGAGGCCCACGAGAGCAGAAACGCGGCGCCGAAAATTCCGAGCCCGCTCGCGAGCGCGATCCACCAGGGCGGGAGCTCTGCGTGCAGGAAGTGCAGGACCACCCACTGTAGACAGAGAAGAACCGCCGACCCGAGCCAAAGCCAATTTCCCATGCTGTCTCCTGTTGCGAACTATTTTTCCCCGGCGCTCGAAGCCGGCACGGTCTTGAGGGCCCGGCGCGCCAGCCACCATCCCAGAGCGAACAAAAACGCCGCCAGCGCCGCCGATATCATCCAGTGGAGGGAGGCGAGCCAGGGATCGCCCCAATCGCGGACGTGCTGATCCTCGGCGATCATCTCGCCCGCCACCCAGCCGAGGACGGCGCCGCCGAGCCAGACGATCCACGGCAGGCGGTTCATGAGCTTGGCGAGAAAGCCGGCGCCCCAGACGATAATCGGGATCGAAAGCCCGATGCCGAAGATCACCAGGGCCAGATTGCCGTGCGAGGCGGCGGCCACCGCAAGCACGTTGTCCAGGCTCATGATGAGGTCGGCGACGATGATGATCCCGATCGCCTCCCACAGCGTGGTCCCGTGCCGCACCGCGCGCCCCCCGCCGCTCGCATCCTGGCGGAGCAGCTTGACGGCGATCCAGATCAGCGTGAGGCCGCCGAGGGCCTGTAGAAATGGGATGGCAAGAAGCTGGACGATGACCGCGATAAAAGCGAAGCGCAGCGCCACCGCCCCGAAGGTCCCCCCGACCCGTCCCAAAAATTGCTCGTGCGGCGGCAGCGTCCTGACCGCCATGGCGATGAGCAGGGCATTGTCCCCGCCCAGACTCAAGTCGAGGAGCACGATGCCGAACCAACGGATCCACAGCTCCGGATCTATGAAATATTCGATGCTCAACGCCGGCCCCGCCGACCCGGCCGCGCGGACAGGGCCGAAAGGCCTTGCCGCGGCTCGCGCCGGATCGAGCCGGTGCTATACATAGCGAAAACGGCTTCGCAATGCCAGCCGGAGCGCGTCTAAAAAACGGCGTGGCCAAAAAGTCTAGGCCGGAAGGCCATCTAGAGCCGCCGCCTGCCGTCTCCCTCTCTCCTCCGCTCGTCGATCTCGTCGCGCCGCGCCCGGTCGATCTCTTCTTCCATCTGCTTGCCGACCCACTCGGCGCTGGCGAGGAGCTTCGGCCAATCCACTTTTCCGCTCGAGATCATCGCCAGGTCGTTTTCGATCTCGCGGCGGATCTGTTTGTCGGGGTCCCAATACTTGCCGAAGGAGAAGGCGAAGCGCTGCTCGACGTAGTCGAGCCAGTCGTGCAGTCCCAGGAGTCCGTCCTCGA
>DASWFA010000516.1:0-2194 GCA_036394475.1 Binatia bacterium | reverse complement strand
CCTCGTCCAGGGCGAGGACGGCTTCCTGCTGGTCCTGCTGGAGGACGACGCGACGGTCCGCGACGCCCGCGGCGCTTTGATCGCGCTTAGCGACCTGCCGCTCGGCTCGGCCGTCGAATACGAGGCGCGGTACTGGGAAGGGCAGGCGTTCGCCACATCGCTCCGGATGAGCGCGGCTCGGCTCGTCATCGGCGCCCGGTAGTCTTGGGAGGAGAAGGGAATTGAGATCCGGCCTTGCCGCGAGTATCGCGCGATTCACGTGGGCCGTATTGATGAGCGCGGTCGCGCTTGGGCTCGGCCCCCAAATCGCCCTGTCGGTGCGCGCCCGTCTCGACCGGCAGAAAGAGGGCGCTCCGGGATAAACGCGGTCTTCGACGGAGCGGACCAAGATATCAGGAGGAATGCATCCATGCGGACGATCATTGCGGCTCTGCTCCTATGCCTGATCGGCGCCGGCTCGCTCCGGGCCGAGGACAAGGTCGTGATCGGCGGCTCGGGCGGGCTGGCGGACGAGATGGGCGAGCTGGCCAAGGCCTATATGGCGAAGCACCCCGGGGACAAAATCGAGGTGCTTACCGAAACCATGGGCACCGCGGGCGGCATCGGCGCGGTGCTCGCCGGGCGCGTGGCGATCGGGCTCGTGACGCAGACGCCCAAAGGAGAAGAGAAAGCCAGGCTGGTCTATCGGGTCGTCGGCCGGTCGCCGGTGGGCGTGGGCGTCCACAAAACGCTTTCCGTCAATAATCTCGCCGAGGCGCAGGTCTGCGACATTTTCACCGGCCGGATCCAGTCGTGGAAGGAGGTGGGCGGCAACGATGGGAAGATCACCGTCCTCACGCGCAAGCAGAACGACGCCAACATGGAAGCCGCGCGCGAGAAGATAACCTGCTTCCGGGACATCAAATTTTCCGCCGACGCGATTCCGCTGTTGAAAGGAAGCGAAGTGCTGGACGCGCTCAACCGCCGCACCGGCACGATCGGCATCATTTCCGCGACGTTCAACGCGGCGGACCGCCCCGAGGTCAAGACCCTGGCCGTGGGCGGGGTTGCTCCCACGCCCGAGATGGTCCGGGCGGGCAAGTATAAAATTTACAACGAGCGCGGGATCGTGACGCTCGGCGCGCCCCAGGGCGGGGCCAAAAAATTTCTCGATTTCGTCGCCGGGGCCGAAGGGCAAAAGATCCTGACCCGCCGCGGCCTGATCCCGTCGCTGTAGGGGCTGGAACGGAGGGGGTTTCAACGCCATGTGGAAAAAACTTCGCCCCCGCCATTGGCAAATCACCGGCAAGCTGATCGTGCCGTACGTGACGATCTTCGTGTCGGCCATCGCGCTGATGGGCGGCATGTTCATCTATTCCCAGAGCACGGCGCTCTCGGAGATGCTGGACAAGAAGGCCGAGATCATCGCCCGCAACGTGGCGCTCGGAGCGGGCGACGTGATCCTGGTGCCGGACCAGGCCCAGCGGCTGCTCGAAGCCGCCAAGAAGTTCGACGGGTCCGTGGCCTATCTGCTCCTCGTCGGCAACGACGGCAGCGTCATCGCGACCACGGAGCCGGCGCTCCGCGACAAGCTGCTGAACCGCAGCGAGTTCGAGGCGGGCGCGCTGAAAGTGCCCGATTACACGCGCCGCGACACTCCGACCGCGGGGACCTTCGAGGTGGTCGTTCCCATCAAGGCCGGCGATCACCGCTTCGGCGTGCTCCGGGTCGGTATCTCCACGGACCAGGTGCGGGCCCGGGCGCGAAGCGCCGCGGCCATGATCGCGGGCGTGAGCGTTCTGGCCCTGGTCCTCGGCATCGCCATTTATTTCTGGGTCGCGCGCCGCGTCGCCAAACCGATACGGCAGGCGGTCGAGCGCCTCGAGCAATTGGCCGAGGGCGACGCCGACCTGACGGTTCGCCTGCCGGTCGCCTCCGACGACGAGACCGGCCGGCTGGCGCGCGTGCTCAATAGTTTTCTCGACAATCTCCATCACCTCGTCCACGAGATCCGCGAGGCGTCCGTGCAGGTGGCCTCGGCTTCCCATCAGCTCTCGTCCGCGAGCCAGGAGCTTTCCGCCGGCTCGCAGCAGCACGCCTCCTCGCTGGAGGAGACGGCGGCCTCGCTGGAGGAGATCACCGGCACGGTCAAGCAGAACGCCGACAACGCCCGGCAGGCCAATCAACTGGCGATCGGCTCGCGCGACACCGCGGA
>DASWFA010000515.1:0-4304 GCA_036394475.1 Binatia bacterium | reverse complement strand
TCGGGCCGCTGCTCTATTTTCTCTACCTCGACGGAATGCGCGGCCGCGTCGGCGCGCTCGGCATCGTCATCTCCATTATCTGCGTCGGCTTGATCGCGATCGCCCAGCGCCTCTCGCGCTGGGACAATAAGTAGCCGTTGTATTCGTATTGGGTCTGCGATAGCCAATAAAGAATTCGTATGGTGAGGCCGGTCCAAACCATCCGAGGTCGTGATGGAGGCGTCTCGGCCCGACCGCTGGAATCGGGATCGAAGGAGAAGGAATTTGAATAAACTAGATTTGACGGTGGCCTGCGGCGATTACGACAGGACCAAGGCGCTCCAGGTGGGCACGGTCGAGCCCGAAGGCATCCGGCTCAACTATCTGCCGCTGGAAGCGGAGGAGATCTTCTGGCGCATGAGCAACTATCTCGAGTTCGACGCCTCGGAGATGTCGCTTTCCAACCACATCACGATGGTGAGCCGGGGCAGCTCGCCCTTCGTCGCCATCCCGGTCTTCCCGTCGCGCTTTTTTCGCCACTCCTGCGTCTTCATCAACAGCGGCGCCGGCATCAAAACGCCGGCGGATTTCAAAGGAAAAAAAATCGGCGCGCCGGAATATTCCATCACCGCGGCGGTGTGGATCCGCGGCTTTTTGTCGGACGAATACGGCGTCAAGGCGAGCGACGTCCAGTGGTTCATCGGCGGACAGGAGGAGGCGGGCCGGAAAGAGCGGGTGAAGCTCGCGCTGCCGCCCGAGATCAAGGTCGGGCCGATCGGCCCGGCAGAGACGCTCAACGGCATGCTCGAAAGCGGCGCGATCGACGGCCTCATCTCCGCGCGGAGCCCCTCGTCGTTCGTGAAGGGCTCGCCCAAAATCCGCCGGCTCTTTCCGAACTATAAAGAAGTCGAGATGGACTACTACAAGCGGACCAAGATCTTCCCGATCATGCACGTCCTGGTCGTCCGGAGAGAGCTGTACGATCGCCATCCCTGGGTGGCGCGGAGCCTCTACAAGGCCTTCTGCCAGAGCAAGGACAAGGCGATCCAGGCGATGCACGTCTCGAACACGCTGGCGTGCACGCTCCCCTGGCTCACCGCCGAGATGGAGCTGCTGAAATCCCTCTTCGGCGCCGACTGGTGGCCCTACGGCGTCGAGCCCAACCGCCACTTGCTGGAAACGCTGATCCGCTACATGGGCGAGCAGGGACTCACCGACCGGCCGGTCAAGGTCGAAGAGCTGTTCGCGCCGAACATCGCCGGCGAGTTTAAAATCTAAAAAAACAGGCGATAGGCGGTAGAAACTCTCATGGCTTTCCACTCCCGCCTCGCGCCTCAAGCCACGCGCCTGCTTCGCTCCGCCCGGGTCGCCCATCTCGCCACCGCCGATGCCGACGGCCGGCCGCACGTGATTCCAATCTGCTTCGCGCTCGCCGGCCGGGAGCTTTTTTCTCCCCTCGACGAGAAGCCGAAGAAGACGGCGCCGCTGCGCCTCAAGAGAGTCCGAAACATTCAGGCGAACCCCAATGTCGCCGTCGTCGTCGACCGGTACGACGAGGACTGGCGGCGTCTTGCCTATGTGCTGGCGGCGGGAAAGGCGAAGCTCTTGTCGAGCGGCGCGAGGCACGAGAAGGCGGTGCGGCTGCTCAGAAAAAAATATCCGCAGTACCGAAAAATGCGGCTGGAAGAGCGGCCGGTGATTTTTATCCGGATCGAAAGCTGGCGGAGCTGGACGTCGACGGAGTGAATCCTCCCGGAGCCGCGCCCGGTGTTTGGAGGCGCCGCCGGGGCCCCGCCCTTTGTCACAAATGCCATAAGCTGCATGATATTAGCCAAAATAGCCTAAAATTGCCCGTTTTAAAGAGTATAAATTCATTTTGACAAGTCGGGAACACGGTGGTATATTTGGGCGCATGAAAACACAATTTTCCACGCTTTTAGCGTGCATGCTGGTATTGGCCCTCCTAACGGCTCCCGCCGTGTCCATGGCGGGCGACCCGGCGGAGCAGCAGTCCCCGGCCAAGGAAGTGGGGACGGAGCTCGGCTGGGGCGTCGGCACCGTGGTGGCAAACGTGTTTTATATGCCCACCAAGGTCGCCTACGCCGGTCTGGGCTTGCTGACGGGAGGGCTCGGCTACCTGCTGACCGCCGGGAGAGGCGACGTCGCCAACGAGATCATCTACCCCGCGGTGAAGGGCACCTACGTGGTGACTTCGAGCCACCTGAAGGGCGAGCAGCCGGTGGTCTTCATCGGCCCCGGCCCCGACGACGCGGACCCGCAGCAGATTTCGAACGCCGCGCCGCCGCAGCAGAAGCGCTAAGCGCCGAAGCAGACGCCCCGCTTGGAAGACTGGATAAACTCCAGGAGTGACAGCACTTCGGGAGGCAGGTCTTTCTCCACCTCGAGCTCGCCCTTGAGTTCCTCTAGGGCGAGCTTCAAATTGCGCCCCTTGCGGAAAAGGACGCGGAAGGCTTCTTTCAGCGCGCGGATTTTTTTCTCGTCGAATCCGGCGCGCTTGAGCCCCACCACATTCACCCCCCTGACCGTGTGCTGCCAGTCGACGATCGAATAAGGCGGCACGTCGCGGCTCGTGCCGCTGAGCCCGCGCATGAGCGCGAGCTCCCCCACGCGCACGAACTGGTGCACCACGCACTGCCCGGAGATGAACGCGCGGTCGGCGACTTCCACGTAGCCGCCGAGCAGCGCGTTGTTGGCGAGCACGATGTGGTCGCCGAGCCGGCAGTTGTGGCCGGCGTGGGCGCCGGCCATGAGATAATTGTCGCTGCCGACGACGGTGGACGAGCCCGGCGCGGTACCGCGGTGCACCTGGACGAACTCGCGGAAGACGTTGCGGTCGCCGATTTTTAAGTAACTCTCCGCGCCGGAGTAGGCCTTGTCCTGCGGCGCGTCGCCCAGCACCGCGCCCGGATGGATTTCGTTTTCTTCCCCTATTTCGGTCCAGCCGAGCAGCGTCGCGTGGGCCATGACGCGCGTGCGGCGCCCGATCTTGACCGGCCCGTCGACGACGACGTAGGGGCCGACCTCGCATTCCGGATGGATCTCGGCGCGCGGATCGATGATCGCCGTGGGATGGATCACCCGGCCGCGCCCCGTCTATGGAGAGTCGTCGTCATCGTCGTCCTCCGGCTCGTCTTCGGAGAGGATCGTCTTTCCCGGAATTTTATAACGGCCTTCGGCCCAGGCGCCGAGATCGATCAGCCGGCAGCGCTCGGAGCAAAACGGGCGGAAGGGATTTCCCTCCCACGCCACCTCGGTCCGGCAGACGGGACAGCGAACCATGCGCGGCATAAACCCGCCCCTTCAAGTATCCAGCGTCGCGGGCGCGAAGAGCTCTTCGACCGCCAGCTTTTTCTCCATCAGCCCCTGGTCCAGCGAGTAGCCCATGAAGCGCTCCAGGTTGGCGCGATTTTTCGCGACGCCGTAGGGCCAGGGATCGTCGCCCAGGAGCCTTCTCTCCTCCTCGAAGAAATGGCGCCCCCAGGCGAGCCGCGACCAGTTGGGGTCGTCGTAATAGCGCCGGCAGACCTCCTTGGCCCGCTCGAAGGCGCCCATGATCATTGTAGCCAGCCGCGGGGTTTTTTCCAGCACCTCGTCCTTGAACGCGACCACGTGCATGATGGGGAAAAAGCCGTTCCGGGAAAAATATTTCAGCTCCTCGGCCTTGGCGTCGGCGAACAGCCGGCGGAACTTGTCGCCGCCGGCGAGCACTTCCTTGGGCGGGTGCGGCATGAAGAGCGCGTCGATCTCCCCCGCCGCCAGCAGGCCGCCGATTTTTTCCCCCGCCGGGGCGAGCCGGATCTTCACGCCTTCGAGCGGCTGGAACGGCAGCGTCTCCTCTTTGGCCACGACCCAGTCGATCCGGCGCCAATCGACGCCGTACTCGGACTGGAGATCGCCCCGGGCCAAAACCGAAAGCGTCGTCTGAAAGGTGCTGAGGCCGACCCTGCGGCCGGCGAGATCTTGCGGCGCTTTGATGCCGGAGTCGGACCGCACCCACATCTGGGAGAGGCTGAAGAGCCGGCGCGGAAACACCGGGATCGCGGTAAACGGCAGCGCCCGGCTCCGGGCCATGAGGTAGGAGGAAAGCGACAATTCGCACACGTCGAACTCGCCTTTTTGCAGCATGCGCTCGTGGCGGTCGACGCCGTGCTTGAGCGGCTCGGACTGCCCGACCAGCATGACATCGAGGTCGACGTCGTCGAGCGCTACCGAGCCGTCGAAAAAAGGAAAATGGCGGTCGTAGTGCGATACCGCCATGGTCAATTTTTGCTTCGCCATGGCGCTACGCCTTCTTCATCGGCTGG
>DASWFA010000514.1:0-3257 GCA_036394475.1 Binatia bacterium | reverse complement strand
CGGGCTTGTATTGTCTCAGCACGCCCTCGGCCGAGGCGGGAAAGGCGCCCATGTGGAGCGGCAGCACGACGTGCTGCGCGACGACTTCGCCCTTGACGTTCAAGATCGCGCAGCTCGCGTCCTGCGATTCTCTGATGATCGTCGAGAAGCCGGTGCGGAAGAGGGAGTTCTGCATCTCCTGGACGATGCCGGCCAATCTAGCCTGGATGACTTGTAATGTGATCGGATCGACTGCCATATAAAGTTTCTGGTTTCAGGTTTCTAGTTTCAAAGTATCGGAGGTCTCGGTCTTGAAACCTGAAGCTTGAAACTCGAAGCTAATATGCTTCGATTTTTTCAAAGTAGCGCCGATCGATATACCTTCGCGCGGGCGGCAGCGGCATCGGGAGCCGCCTGCTCTCGGCCAGGAGCTCGAAGACCGCGGCGACGCCGAGCTCGGTCGGCTCCAGGCTCGGCGGCTCCGGCGTGGTCAGGTAGAGCTCGTAAGTTTGCTCCGCCAGCTCCGGCGCGGTGCCGATGACCCGGCTCAATATCTCGACCGCCTGCGGGCGATTGGCCGGCTCGGCGAGCCACTCCCAGGATTTTTTCAGCGTTTTGAGAAAATTTTCGAAGCGGGCGTCCATCTCGGACGACCCGCGCACGACGGCGACGGTGAAGGGATAGGCCGGCGCGGCCTCGACCGACGAGCCGATGAAAGTGAATCCCTCTTTTTCCAGCAGGAAATGAAACGGCTCGGTCACCATGGTCGCGTCGATCGCGCCCGCTCTCAGCTTGTCGCAGCGCTCGAGCGGCGGCCCGGCCGAAACGAGCTCGTAGGACTCGTCCTTCAGCCCGTAAGCGCGGAGCAGTTTTCGCAAAATCAGCGACTCGGCGGAGCGGGCGTCGTTGACGCCGATCTTTTTTCCTTCGAGCTGGCCGGCGGCCTGGATGTCCGCGTGCGCCATCAGGCGGTATTGCGGCCGGTCGTTGGTGTTGGCGATGACCGAGAGCGGCGCGCCCTTGACCGCCTCCACGAGCGCGACGTCCGGGATGACGTTGATGATGTCGAGCGATCCGCCGATCAGGCCGGCGACCGGATCGGGCGGGCGGGTGAAGACGCTGCGCTCGACCGAAAGATCCCCGGCGGCGAAAAGATCGAGCGCCTCGGCGATAAAAAACGGCCAGTTCATCGCGCTCAACTGCACCTGGCCGTAGCGGAGCCTGGCCGGCATTATTTCACCCGTGGAGCGATTTGATAGTCGCCGTTCACCGCCTCGACGGCGACCCGATACAGCTCGCGCGCCTTTGCGATCGTAACGTAGCCGTTCCGGACGTCTCTCAGGACCAGCTCCGGGTCGCGCTCGCGCGGATTTCCGAGACCGCCGCCGCCCGGCGTCTCCAGGCTGACGACGTCGCCGGGACGGAGCGGATGATCGGAGAAGCGCGAGGGGATGACCCGCTCCCGGTCCGTCCCGGGGTCGAGCGTGCACTTGCCGGTTTGCCCCGGAAGGCCGTTCTCGATTCCCTTCGGCGCGACCGAATGTTTGGTCGAGCGCAGCGCGAAGCGCGCCTCCTCGCCCAGCATCTCGTACTCGCGCACGAAGCCCAGGCCGCCGCGGAACTTCCCCGCGCCGCCGGAGTCGGGAATCAGCTCGAAGCGCCGGATGCGGGTGGAAAATTCCGACTCGATGATCTCCACCGGGGCGATGCGCGCGTTGGACTGGTTCACGTTGGTGCCCGAGACGCCGTCCTTGCCGCTGCGCCCGCCGGAGCCGCCGCCGAAGATCTCGTACTGCACGTAGCTGCGGCCGGTCTTGTTGCTCCGGCCGCCGATGATGATCGAGCGGCTGCTGCAGCCGTCGGCGACCTTTTTGTGCGGCGCCAATCGGCTGAGCGCCTCGAAGAGCGCCTCCACCAGCGCGTGCACCGTTGGATTGTACGTGTTCACCGGCGCGGGAAAATAGGGGTTGACGACGCTGCCCTCGCGCGCCTCGATCTCGATCACGCGCGCCATGCCGTGGTTGATCGCGAGCGCCGGGTCGGTGAGCGCGGTCAGGCAGTAGCCGCACGCGGCGCGGACGACCGTGGGCCGGATGTTCGCCGGACCCTTGGTCTGCGCCGCCGAGCCGGTGAAGTCAAAGCGCAGCCGATCGCCTTTTTTTTCGACTCTCACGTGGATGCGCACCGGCTTGTCGAGCTCGACGCCGTCGCTGTCGACGAAGCGCTCGCCCGCGCCGCCGCCGTCGGGCCACGAGGCGATCTCCTGCCGCACGCGCGCCTCGGTCAGGGCGAACATCGCCTCGAACGATTCCAGCACCGTGTCGCGGCCGTAGCGCTCCATCAGCTCCTGGAAGCGCCGCTCGCCCAGGCGGTCGGCGCCGACCTGGCCGCGCAGGTCGCCGATCACCAGCTCGGGCGTGCGGCTGTTGGCGCCGATGATCTGCTCGATGTCGCGCGAGGCCTCGAAGCGCGCGGCGTATCTGATCGGCGGCAGGTGGAGCCCTTCCTGGTAGATTTCCCGCGCTTGGCTCCAGCAGCTCCCCGGCACCGGCCCGCCGATGTCGCTCTTGTGCGCCATGTCGGCGGCGAAGCCGACCCATTCGCCGCGGTAAAAGATCGGCGTCAGCACCGCCATGTCCGGCGCGTGCGGGCTCCCGCCGAGGTACGGGTGGTTCGTGATGAACGCGTCGCCCTCGCGGATGTCCTCGGGCTTGTATTGTCTCAGCACGCCCTCGGCCGAGGCGGGAAAGGCGCCCATGTGGAGCGGCAGCACGACGTGCTGCGCGACGACTTCGCCCTTGACGTTCAAGATCGCGCAGCTCGCGTCCTGCGACTCTCGGATGATCGTCGAAAAGCCGGTGCGGAAGAGGGAGTTCTGCATCTCCTGGACGATGCCGGCAAGACGCGCTTGAATCACCTGCAGCGTAATCGGATCTATCGACATAAGCGCAATGTCGAATTTTGAATGCTTAATGTTGAATTGAATTCAAAATTCATAATGCAAGACTCAAAAATTAACTTTTGGTCCTGACGATAAGGTTTCTATAGCTATCGACCGTCGCGATTTGTTCGGGATGAATCACCGTCGTCGTGTCGAGCTGCTCGACGATCGCGGGCCCGGCGATCTTGTGTCCCGGCTCGAGCCTGTCGCGCCGGTAGATCCGGCAGTCGAGCAGGCCGTGCTCCGTGCCGAAAAAAACCTTTCGCTCTCCCGTCAGCGCGGCCTCGACTTTTGTTCCCTTCGGCTTGGCCGGGGAGATCTTCGCCTCGGGCACGAG
>DASWFA010000513.1:0-4182 GCA_036394475.1 Binatia bacterium | reverse complement strand
TTCTCGCCTCCTCTGAAGGGCATGGAGCCGGGGGCCGGCCGGTCAATCGGCCGGCCCCCACGAACGAAAAGACGCGCTGCGCCGGCAACGACGCCGGCGGGGGCGAGGCAAAGGCGCCTGCTGGGAAAAGCGGGCGTTTTTTTTCGGCCATGAACAAGATCGAAGAATACAAAAACGAAAAAGACGGCCTCGACGTCCTCCAGGACGTGCCCCGCTACGCCGCCGAGGGCTGGCAGGCGATCACCGAAGGCGACCGCGAGCGGCTCAAATGGGCCGGCGTCTTTTTCCGCCGCCAGACGCCCGGCCGCTTCATGATGCGGCTCCGCATGCCTAACGGCATCACGAATTCGTCCCAGATCCGGGTCGTCGCGGAGCTCTCCGAGGAGTTCGGCCGGGGCTTCGCCGATTTGACCACGCGCCAGCAGATGCAGCTCCGCTGGTTCGGCATCGAGGACGTGCCGGAGATCTGGCGCCGGCTCGCCGCCGTCGGCCTGGTCTCGCTCCAGACCGGCATGGACAACATCCGCAACGTCGTCGGCTGCCCGGCCGCCGGGCTGACGCCGGGCGAGCTGTTCGACGCGTCGCCCGTCGCGCGCGAGTTCACCGAAATATTCGTCGGCAACCGGGCGTTCACCAATCTGCCGCGAAAGTTCAACGTCACGATCACCGCCTGCCGGGAGAACTGCACCCACGCGGAAGCGCAGGACATCGCGCTCACGCCGGCGATCCAAGAGATCGACGGCGCGCCGGTCCCGGGCTTCAACGTCGCCGCCGGCGGCAAGATGGGCTCGGGCGGCTACCGCATCGCTTCGCCCCTGGACGTCTTCGTCGAGCGGGAAGCGGCGGCGGCGCTGTGCAGCCATATCGTGATGATCTTCCGCGACCACGGGCCGCGCGAGGCGCGCGCCCGGGCGCGGCTCGCGTTTCTGATCGAAAAATGGGGCGTCGAAAAGTTCCGGCGCGAGCTCGAGCGGCGCGCCGACCGGCCGCTCCACGGCGCCGGCAAAGACGCGCGCGCGGCCGAGCATACCGACCACGTCGGCGTCTTCCGGCAAAAACAGCCGGGGATGAACTACGTCGGCCTCGCCGTGCCGGTCGGCCGCGTGAGCACCGGCCAGATGGCCGAGCTGGCGCGCGTCGCCGAGGCCTACGGCAACGGCGAGGTCCGCCTCACCGTCGGGCAAAACATCATCATCCCCAACGTCCCGGACAGAAAGCTCGGCTCGCTGACCGATGAGCCGCTGCTCCGGGAGCTGCGCTACGATCCCTCGGAGATCATGCGCGGGCTGGTGAGCTGCACCGGCATGGACTACTGCCACTTCGCGCTGATCGAGACCAAGGGCTGGGCGCTCAAGACCGCGCGCGCCCTGGAAGCCAGGCTCGGCAAGACCCAGCCGCTCGCCGTCCACTGGTCGGGCTGCCCGGCCGGCTGCGGCAACCACGCCGCCGCCGACATCGGCCTATTGGGAAAAAACATCAAAGTGAACGGCGAGATCGTCGAAGCGGCGGACGTTTTTGTCGGCGGCGCCACCGGGGCGGAGCCCAACCCGCCGATCAAGATCATGGAAGACGTGCCGTGCGGCGATCTCCCCGACGTCCTCGCCGGGCTGGCGCGCCACGGCGCCTTCAAGGCGATGCGCCAGCAGCTCCGGCGAATTCCCGAGCCGCCGCCGGCCGCCGAAGCCCCGCGCGAGCAGCCGCCGGCGGCGCCGGTGATCCGGCCCGGGGAGATCCCGGAAGGCGCGGCCAAGCTCGTCCGCGTGAAAAACGACGAGATCGCCGTGTTCAATCATCGCGGCCGGCTCTGCGCGCTCCAGAACAGCTGCCCGCACGAAGGCGGGCAGCTCTCGGCGGGCTGGCTCGAGGGCGACGAGGCGGTCTGCCCGCTGCACGGCCACAAGTTCAACGTTCAAACCGGCGCCTGCTCGACGGACGCCAAGCTCCAGGCGAAGGTTTTCCGTCTCGCCGCCCGGGGCGACGGCTTCACGGTGGAGGAATGAGACCATGCGGAAAAAAAAGCTAAGCCGGCCGCGCGCGCTCGCTCGGCGCGAATTCTTGAAGCTCTCGGGGCTGAGCTCGCTCGGCCTCCTGATGAGCGGCCTGCCGGCGGGCTGGGCCGGAGGCGCCTGGGCCGCCGACGGACCCGAGACTGCAAAAATCCGCTTCGGCATGATCGCGCTCACCGACTGCGCGTCGATCGTGATGGCCCACGAGCTCGGCCTGTTCAAGAAATACGGAGTTGAATCGACGATCTCCAAAGAGGCGTCGTGGGCGGTGATCCGCGACCGCCTGACGCTGGGGGAAAACCAGGCGACGCACATGCTCCTCGGCATGCCCTACGCCTCGACGATGGGGCTCCTGGGCTCGCCGCAAAAACCGATGGTCATCCCGTTCTATTTGAACCGCAACGGCCAGGCGATCACGCTGACCAAGGCGCTGCTCGACAAGGGCGTCAAGACGCCGCCGCAGCTCAGGCCCGCCGCCCTCGAAGCCAAGGCGAAGGGCGAGCCCATGACCTTCGCCATGACGTTTCCGCCCGGCACCCACGCGATGTGGATCCGCTACTGGCTCGCCTCCGGCGGCATCCATCCCGACAAGGACGTCACGCTCATCACGATCCCGCCGGCGCAGATGGTGGCGAACATGAAGGTGGGAAAGATGGACGGCTTTTGCGTCGGCGAGCCGTGGGGCGCGCGCGCGATCGCCGACGGCATCGGCTTTACCACGATCACCACGCAGCAGATGTGGCGCGACCACCCGGAAAAGGTCCTGGCCTTCACCGAGGAGTTCGCCGAGAAGAACCCCAAGACCGTGCGGGCGATCCTCCGCGCGATGATCGAGTCGAGCCAGTACATCGACAAGATGGAAAACCGCCCGCACGTCGCCGAGGTCGTCTCCCAGCCGCAGTACATCAACACGCCGAAGGAGGGGATCATCGGCCGGATGCTGGGCGATTACGACTACGGCGACGGGCGCAAGGAGAAGGACCCCTACTACATGACGTTCTTCGCCCGCGACACCAATTTCCCTCTGAAGTCGCACGGCGTCTGGTGGCTGTCGCAGTTTCGCCGCTGGGGCATGGTGAAAGAGCCGCCCGACTACAAGGGATTGATAAACCGGGTGCACCGCCCCGATCTCTTCCGCGCGGCGGCCAAGGACATGGGGATCGCGGCGCCCAAGGAAGACATGAAAAAGGAGACCCTGTTCGACGGGGTCGAGTTCGATCCGGCGAAGCCGGAAGAGTACGCGAAAAAATTTCCCGTGACCAATATGGCGTAGGAGAGCCCCAAAAGCTCCCCAGGAGATCGAATGAAGCGAAGATTGGACCTTGCCGCGATTCTCCTCCCCCTGCTCGGGGTCGGGGTCGTGCTGCTCTTCTGGACGATCCTCAGCGCGACCGTGGCGCGCGACCTGCCCTCGCCCGTCAAAACGTGGCAGGAGAGCAAGCCCTATATCCTGAACCCCTTCTTCAAGGACGGCGAGATGAACCAGGGCATCGGCCGGTTCGCCCTGCTCAGCCTGTTCCGGGTCGCCAAGGGCTTCCTGCTGGCGATCCTGATCGGCACCCCGCTCGGATTTCTCCTCGGCCTCTCGGCCAAGTTCCACCACGCCTTCGACCCGGTGATCCAGGTGCTCCGGCCGATCTCCCCGCTCGCGTGGCTGCCGCTCGGGCTGATCATCTTTCGCAAGTCGGAGCCCGCGGCCGTGTTCACGATCGCGCTCTGCGCCATGTGGCCGACGGTGATCAACACCGCGGTGGGCGTGCGCTCGATCAGCCCGGAGTACTTGAACGTCGGCAAGGTCTTGAAGCTCTCGCGCGCCAAAATGCTCCGCAAAATTATCGTCCCCGCCGCGCTGCCCTACGTCTTCACCGGCTACCGCCTCTCGCTCGGGCTCGCCTGGCTCGTCATCGTGGCTTCCGAGATGCTCACCGGCGCGCCCGGCGTCGGCGGATTTCTCTGGCAGGAATACAACAGCCTCATCTACGCGCACATTCTACTCGCCATCGTCACGATTGGCGTCATTGGTTTCGCGCTCGATCGCCTGATGGGCGCCGCCGAGGCGAAGCTCAGAGCGGCGGCCTAGCGCTTGTGGCGTTCATCGAGGTGTCCTCCGTCTCGAAGACGTTCGGGAGCGGCCGGTCGTCTCGTCACGTCCTGGACGCGGTGACGCTGTCGGTCG
>DASWFA010000512.1:0-6338 GCA_036394475.1 Binatia bacterium | reverse complement strand
CTTGAGCGCGTGGCGCGCCGGGCGGTTGTGCGCGTCGGGAAACATCTTGAGCCAGGCCTTGTTGATCGAGTCGCGCTGTTTTTCGTCCGCCAGGTAAACGGTCATGTGGCCGATGTTCTCCGGCGCGCCGCCGGCGAGCTCCATGAATTTTTGGATGTTCTTGAACAGCTGCTCGGCCTGCTCGTCGGGGTTTTCGGGCACCTTGCCGGTCTCGGGGTTTTTTCCCGAGATGGCGGAGGAAAAAACCAGGTTGCCGATCTTCGCCCCGTTGGGGATCGGCACGCCGTGGGACAGCCCGGCCATCTCGATGACGGTTCGCTTTGCCATGCTCTGCTCCTTTCGCGCGAAAAATTTCCTGCGATGGTTATATCCAGCCGCCGGACGATTGACAAGAGAAACGGGATGGTGTCTTAATCGTTTATGGCCGAAATAGTCGCCAGCCTCGCCATGTCGCACGCGCCGCAGCTGATGCTGAACCCCGATCAGTGGGGACTGCTCAACACCCGGAGCTGGGACCCGCTGCCGGTCAAGCCGGAGCTGGAAAAGGAGACGATCGAGAGCAAGCGCGAGAAGTGGCAGCGCTGCATGGCGGCGATCGGGCGCCTCAAGGAAATCCTCGAGGAGAAGCGGCCCGACACCATCCTCCTCGTCGGCGACGACCAGCACGAGAACCTGCTCGACGACAACCTGCCGCCGTTTACGATCTTCATCGGGAAAGAAGTCGAGGCCAGCACCAGCTTGAGATACTTGAAGCAGCCTCTATCGGAAAACCGCGCGCGCTATCGAGTCGACGACGCGCTGGCGCTCTCGCTGATCGATCAATTGATGGAAGCCGGGTTCGATCCGTCGTTCTCGAAAAAAACGCGCTACGAAGGCGGGCTCGGCCACGCCTTCGCCCGCGTGCTCAAATTCCTCGCGCCCGACGCGCGCCCGGCGATCGTCCCGGTGATGGTGAACACCTACTATCCGCCGGCGCCGTCGGCCAAAAGGTGCGTCCAGTTCGGCAAGGCGCTGGCCGCCGCGATCCGCGCCTTTCCGGAGCCGCGGCGGGTCGTCGTCATCGGCTCGGGCGGGCTCAGCCACACGAAGATCATCGAGCCGCTCGACCACGACTTCATCGAGGCGCTCAAGAAAAACGACCAGCGATTCATGGAATCCATGGACGCGGCCGTCCTGGTGGAAGGCACTTCGGAGATCCGCAACTGGATCGTCACCGCAGCCGCCGCCGACCGCCCGGCGACGATCATCGACTACCAGCCGCTCTATCGAACCCCGAACGGCGTCGGCTGCGCCATGGGCTTCGCGTCGTGGGGATGAAAGGATGGGCGGCGGGGCAGTTCTCTCTCGCATTTGGCCCTTGGCAATAACCTAGCGGAGCCCGGCGGCCTCCGAGTCATTCCCGCGAAAGCGGGAATCCAGGCATTTGAAAAATCCGACTCCACGAATCATTCCAGTCCGGATTCTCTTTTTCGATCAGTTCCAGCTTCCACTCGCGCTTCCATTTTTTCATTTGTTTCTCTCTCGCTATCGCTGAAGTCATATCCGGGTGCAGCTCGTAGTAAACCAAGAGGTGAACCCGATACCTCTTGGTGAAGCCTTCGAGGGTTCGATTTTTTATGCTGCCAGGCGCGTGCCTGCAGATCGCTGGTCGCTCCGATGTAAAGGATGCCGTTCCTCTTACTAGCGAGGATGTAAACTACCGGTTGCGCGCCCATTTAAAGACTGGATTCCTGCTTGCGCGGGAATGACTCAAGAGGACCGGCGCTCTTCCAGATTAAGGGTTAAAAGTCGAACCGGTGGGAGCCTCGGAAGAGCGCCCGAATTCTCGGAGGGACACGCTCCTCTTCGAGAGCGCTCCCTACGCCGCGACGCACTTCATGTCCGAGACCGAGCCGACCTTCACGTTGAGCTTGTCCCACTGGTCGCCGCCGTCCCGGCTGGCGTAGATCTCGCCGCCTCGGAGCGCCGCGTAGACGCGGTTGGGGTCCGACGGGTCGAGGGCGATCGCCTCGGGAAAGTCCTTTTTGATCGCGGCGATCTTGCCGTCGAGCTGCTGCCAGCTCTTGCCGCCGTCTTTCGACCGGATCATCAGCGACTCGGCGCCGCTCTGGCGCTTGCGCCATTGCCCGGGCTGGCCGTTGGCGAGCGCGGAGTAAAGCACGCTGGGGTTTTCGGGATTCATGACGAGCGGAACGGAATACTCGAAGGGGAAGTCCATCGCCGTCGGCGACCAGCTCTCGCCGCCGTCCCGGCTTTGATACAGCGCGCGCCCCGGCGCGGTGCCCTTGCGGAAGTCATGCCCGCCGGTGGCGACGTAGAGCGCCTGGGTGTTCTTCGGATCGATCACGATCGTGTGCACGTCGGCGTCGACGCCCTTGTCGAGGAGCTTCCAGCTCTTGCCGCCGTCGACGCTCTTGAGCATGTAGCCCACCTGGAGCGCGGCGTAAATGGTCTTGGCATTTTCCGGATCGATGGTGATGTCGCGCACGTGCGGCTCGACGGACGAGACCGGATAATCGACCGAGGCGACGTAGGGGATGCTCCAGACCGAGTCCAGCCGCTCCCAGCTTTTGGTCCCGTCGCGGCTGACGAAGATATCGATCGGCTCGGTCCCGGCCCAGACCGTGTCGGCGTCGTGCGGGTCGATGGTGACGCTGCGGACCTTGCCCGGCCCGCGCTTGCCGTAGCAGCGCTTTTTCCAGCTTTTGCCGAAATCCTCGCTGGCCCAGACGCCGTCGCCCCGGGTCCCGGCGAAGACCACGTTGGGCCGGGAAGAAGAAGCCGCGATTTTGGGAATTTCCCAATCGCCGAGCCCTTGAGACTCCAGGCTCCAGTCGCGGCCGTCCTGGCTTTTTAGGGTAGCTACGCCCTCGTCGGTGGCGAGATAGATGATCGATGCCATAGACGTCTTCCTCCTGGCCTAGGTTTTTGCGCTGATAAAATTCAGTAGCACATCGGAATCGGCCGTTACAAGAGCGCCGCGCGCCGCTTCCGGCGGCTCAGTAGCCCAGCTCTTTGTCGACGAGGTTGCGGAGCGGCTGCCCGGCGACGAAGCGGCGTAGATTATCGGCGAAGATCGGGACCAGCAGGTCCCATTTCTGCGCCGCGGCGCCGGCGACCCGCGCGCTCACCATCACGCCAGGCAGGTCCCAGAGCTCGGAATCGGCCGGGAGCGGCTGCTTGGCGAAGGCGTCGAGCGCGGCGCCGGCGATCCACTTTTCCTTCAACGCCCGGACCAGGGCTTTTTCTTCGATCGCCTTGCCGCCGGTGAGGTTGATGAGATAGGCGCCCGGCTTCATGGCGCGGAGCTCCTTTTCGCCGATCATCCGTTCGGTCGAAGGGACCGAGGCGAGGGAGAGCACGACGAAATCCGCCTGCGCGAGGAGCCGCGGCAGAAAGTCGGGCCCGCCGAGCTCGTCCACGTAGGGCGGCTTCTCGGTCGCGGTGCGCTTGGTCGCGACGACCTGCATGCCCAGCGCCTTGGCTTTCCGCGCCAGATCGGTTCCCACGGTGCCGAGGCCGACGATTCCCAGGGTCGTTCCTTCGACCTCGCCGGGCTCGACGCGCCGCCACGTTTTCTTTTTTTGATTTTCCCAGCATTCGGGCAGTTTTTTCGCCAGCGCGAACACGCAGGCGAGGGCGAACTCGGAGAACGAGCGGCCGTGAATGCCTTTCGAGCCGGTGACCTCGATCGGCCGGCTCTTCACCGCGGGAGTGAGGTAGGCGTTGGCGCCGCCGCGCGTCACGTGGAGCCAGCGGAGCTTCGGCATCCGCGCCAGCATGTCTTCGGGGATCGGGTCGTCGGTAAAGGAGGCGTCGATCCGCTCCATCTCATGCGGTCCGTCGTCGAGCAGGAACTCGACGCCCGGAAAGTCGCGCCGGAGCGCCTGCAGGTCCGCCGCGGGAATTTTAACCCGTATCCAGATGCGATAATTTTCCATCGACGGATTTCAACATATAAGCCGCGGCTCCCGGTTGTCAATAAGTTCGCCTTTACAAGCGCCGCGGGCCTGTGTAGAAAAGCGAAGGAACGCTGTTACGCGAGAAGGAGGGCGCCGATGGGAGCTGCAGAGGCGATTCGCGAGGAAGAGCCCGGCCTGCCGCCGGAGGAGCTCATCGCGGCGATCTGGGAAGAGCGCAGGAATTACGTCCGCGCGGGGCGCATCAAACAGCCTCACCCATGGTCCGCCGCCGTCGGCCGCGGCGAGGTCCCGAAAAAAGGGCTCGTCGAGTACGTCAAGAACCGCTACTACTTCCTGGTCAACATCAACCGCAAGGACGCCCAGATCATCGCCAACTGTCCCTTTCCCGAGGCGCGGCGCATGCTGCTCCGGAAATACATCGACGAGGAGGGCCAGGACGTGGCCGGCGGCGGTCTCGGCCCGCACTACGACATGTGGCTCAAGGTCGCCGCGGCGCTCGGCGTGCCGCGCGAAAAGATGGACAGCTTCGCCGACGTGCTGCCGGTCTATCGGTTTACCGTCGACGCCGTCTTCGACTTCGCCAAGAGCCGGAGCTGGATCGAGGGCGTCGCCGCGACCTACGCGACCGAAGGCGGCATGTGGCGGCGCTACACCCCGAAGGAAGAGCACCACGAGGAGGATTTCCTGCGCGAAGGGGCGGCGCTCAAGCAATATTACGGCCTCCCCGACGAGGCGCTCCAGTTCTACCACGTCCACAGCGACGCCAACGACGAGCACGGCGACATCAACGAGAACATTTTGAAGAAATTCTGCGTCACCCGGGAGCTCCAGCGCAAGGCTTTGGCGGCGGCGCGCTTTCGCTGGGACAACCAGGAGACGCGGCACGACATCGTCTATCGCTATTTCGCGGGCGGCGGGTGAAAAAGGCTCCTCTACCGCGTTGCGCCCGCCCGCCTTCGCTCGACGTGTTGAAGAGAGTACGTCCGCGCTCAGCCTGTCCTCAGCCGGTCGAAGGGTCGAGCTTCGCGCGCCTTGTGGCTGAGATCTTTTTGCCCCGCCTTTCGAATGAAATGAGTCTCGCGATTCGTTTCATCGTCCTTCTCTCCACCGTGTTAACCATCTCGTTGTGGGCTCGGCGGGGCGAGGCGCAGGAGCGGCCGCGGCCGCTCACGACTCTCAACGCCTCTTACGCGTCGGTGACCGGCAGCCGGATTCCGCTCTGGATCGCCAAGGACGCCGGCCTGTTTGAAAAATACGGCCTCAGCGTCGACCTCGTCGTGATCGCCGCGGGCAACACCGCCATCGGCGCCCTCATGGGCGGCGACGTCGATATCCTGGGCGCGCCCGGCACGACCTCGATGGTCTCGGCGGCCAAGGGGCTGCCGATCGCGATCATCGGCACTTTCGGCCCCGGCGCGTGGAAGCTCGCGGCCCATCCGTCGATCACCTCGGTCGAGCAGTTGAGGGGCAAGACGGTCGGCACGAGCCGGCCCGGCACCACGATCGATTTCGCGCTGCGGCGCACGCTCCTCAAATTGGGCCTGGCGCCGGGGAAAGACGTCCATATTCTCGCGACCGGGCTGGCGGAATCGATCAAGCGGGTCTACGTCATGCAGCAGGGAAAGATCGACGCCACGCTGGTGAGCCAGGACAATTTGTCCGAAGCGGAGACGAGGGGGCTGAAAGTCTCGGTGCTGGCGGATCTCAAGGACCTGGGGATTTACACCAGCGCGAGCGACCTCTCCGCCCGGCGCGAATTCATCAAAGCCAACCGCGCGCGGGTGAAAGCGTTTCTCGCCGCCTATTGCGAGGCGATCCGCCTCGGCAAATCCAACAAGGCCGCGGCGCTGGCGAGCTTTCGCAAATACATGCGCGAGAGCGACCCCAAGCGGCTCGAGGTCCTGTACAAGAACTACGTCGACGAGCTGCTGCCGATGAAGCCCTATCCGATGGAAGAGGTCATTCAGGCCGATATCGAGAACCTGAGCCCGACGATGCCGGAGATGCGCGGCAAAAAGCCGGCCGACTTCATCGACAAGACGCTGCTCGCCGAGCTCGACGAGGAAGGGTTTTTCGCCAGGCTTTACAAGTAACGGCTTCGAGTTCCGGGCTTCAGGATTCGAGTCTTCCGGAGCTCGCGCAGGTTCGGGAGGTCAAATGAAATTCCTACTGGCGCTTCTTGCGGCCCTGGCCCTGGCCTCGACTTCCGCGGCGCAGGAAAAAGTTACCGTCTTGCAGGTCGACCTTCTGATCGACGGTACGGGGCGGGAGCCGGTCCGCGACGCCGTCGTCGTCGTCGAGGGGCGGAGGATCAAAGCCGCCGGACGCAGAGGCGAGGTCGCGGTCCCGGCCGGCGCGCGGGTGATCGGCGGCAAGGGGCTGGTCGCGTTGCCGGGGCTGATCGATTCCCATGCC
>DASWFA010000511.1:0-2755 GCA_036394475.1 Binatia bacterium | reverse complement strand
GAGAATTCGCTCCACTGTTTCCCGGCGGCGCGCGCCGCAGACCGCTTCCTGCGGAGCTAAAAACAACTTCAAACCCCGTTCGCCTACAGCAACAGGAGGACTTTTTATGTGTGGCATCGTCGGCAGCGTCGGTGAAGATCGAATCGCCCCTCGTCTCGTCGAGAGCATCGCCCGCCTGGAATACCGCGGCTACGACTCCTGCGGGCTGGCCACGATCAACTCGCACGGCATCGAGGTGCGCAAGGGCGTCGGCGCCGTGCGCGAAGTGGCGGCGAGCCGGGACTTCGCCGCCGCCCATGGCGACATCGGCATCGCCCACACCCGCTGGGCGACGCACGGCGGCGTTTCGCTGGAGAACGCCCACCCGCATCTCAGCTGCGACGGCGATTTCGCCGTGGTGCACAACGGCATCATCTCCAACCACCCGGCCCTCCGCGCCGAGCTCCAGGGCCTGGGGCACCGTTTCGTCTCCGAGACGGACACGGAGATTTTCGCCCATCTGCTGGAGGAGGCGGCCCGGGGCGCCCTATCCGTCGAGCAGGCGTTCATCCGGGCGCTCAAGCGGCTCGAAGGGACTTTCGCGATCGCGATGATCTCGTCCCGCGATCCGAAAAAAATCTTCTGCGCCCGCGAGAAAAGCCCGCTGATCCTCGGCATCGCGCCGGGCGCCCATTTCGTCGGCTCGGACGTCAACGCGTTTTTGCCCTACACGCGGCGCGCGGTCATACTCGACGACGGCGACTATGCCGTGATCTCGCGCGACGAATACCGCGTCCGCGGCATTTCCCGCGGGGAAGCCCGGTCCAAGCGCGTCACGGAGATCGAGTGGCACCTGGACGACATCGACAAGGGGCGCCACCGCCACTACATGGAAAAAGAGATCTGTGAGCAGCCGGAGACGATCGGCCGCGCCCTGGAAGTCGGAGAGGAAGAGATCGGCGCCCTGGCACACCTCCTGTGCCGGTCGCGCCGGAGCCTGCTCGTGGGCGTCGGCACGACCTACTACGTGGCGCTCTTCGGACAGTACCTGCTGGCCTCGCTCGCGGGCGAATTCGCCCCGGCGGTCAGCTCCGACGAGGCCGAAGTGCTCGTCCCATCCGATCCGGACGGGCTCATTCTCGCCGTCTCCCAGTCGGGCGAGACGTTCGACACGCTGCAAGCGCTCCGGCGCGCCCGCGCCGCGGGCACGCGCACGGCGGCGATCGTCAACGTCCCGGGCTCTTCCATGACGCGCGAGGCCGACCTCGTGATCCACCAGAACTCGGGGCCGGAGATCAGCGTCATCAGCACCAAGGCCGCGATGGCGCAAATGGTGCTCCTGGTCCGGCTCGCGATCGAAGTCGCCCGGACCAAAGAGCGCGTGCGCAACGGGAAATATCAGGGCATGCTCGACGAGCTCAAGGATTTGCCCCGCCTGGTCGAAGCGACGATCGACACGGCGCGCGGCGCCATCCGGGCGCTCGCCGGACGCTACAGCTCGAAGCCCAACTGGTTCTTCCTCGCCCGGGGCATTTTCACGCCCATCGCCTTCGAGGCGGCGCTGAAAATGAAAGAGGTCACTTACCTCCACGCCGAAGGCATGGCGGCGGGGTTCTTGAAGCACGGGACGCTCTCGCTCGTGGAGGAACAGACCCCTTGCGTCTTTCTCGTCCCGCCCAGAGAGGAAAAGGAGCTTTTCGACCTGACGATGAGCAGCCTGGAAGAGGTCCGCGCGCGCAAAGGCAAAGTGATCGCGTTCAGCTACGACGCGATTCCGGGGGGCGCCGACGAGGAGATTCTTTTGCCCCGCGCCTCGGCCCCGACGGCGCCGCTGCTCCAGCTCGTCGCCGGGCAGCTCCTCGCCTACGAAACGGCGCTCGCCCTGGGGCGGAACATCGACCGCCCCCGCTCGCTCGCGAAGTCGGTGACGGTATCCTAAAAAAAACCACCAGTTTCGGCTGAGGGAAAAACAATGGTCCGGGTGGAAGGAGAAAACAACATGTACCTGGTAACGGGAGGTGCGGGTTTTATCGGATCGCACATCGTTTCGCGGCTGGCGGCGATGGGCGAGCGGGTGCGGGTCCTGGATAATTTCAGTTATGGCAGCGCGAAGAACCTGGGCGGCCTGGAGCGGCGGGTCGAGACGGTCTCCGGCAACGTCGTGAATCCGGCGGTGCTGCGCCGCGCGATGGCCGGCGTCAATGTCGTTTTTCACCAGGCCGGCATACGCTCGGTATCGCTGTCGATGGAAAATCCGGCGCTGGTGAACCAGATCAACGTCGAAGGCACGCTCACCGTCTTGACCGCGGCCCGCGACGCCGGGGTCCGGCGCGTCGTCTTCGCCTCTTCGTATTTGGTCTACGGGAACACGAAAACCATGCCGCAAAGCGAAGCTCAGCCGCCGAATCCGACGACGCCCTACGCCGTCTCCAAGCTGGCGGGCGAGTATTACTGCAAGGTCTTTGCCGAGCTTTACGGGCTGGAGACCGTGAGCCTGCGTTATTTCGACGTGTTCGGACCGAGGCAAGACACCAATCCGCAATACCCGACGGTCATGGACCGCTTCATCGGCGCGGCGCTCGCCGGCGCGCCGCTGGAAATTCACGGCGACGGCCTCCAATCGCGCGACTTTACCTATATCGATAACGTCGTGGACGCCAATTTATTGGCCGCCGAAAATCCGGAGGCGGTCGGAGAAGTGTTCAACGTGGGACAAGGCCGGTCGATCACGCTGCTCGACGTGATCGACCTTTTGCGGCCGATCGTCGGGCCGGAG
>DASWFA010000510.1:0-1912 GCA_036394475.1 Binatia bacterium | reverse complement strand
CGCTTGATCGGCAAAGGCCGCGCCGCCGAGCTGCTGCTTACGGGAAGACTCGTGACGGCCGAGGAAGCGCTGCGTCTGGGGCTCGTCACGAAAGTTGTCGAGCCCGAAAATCTTCTCACCGAAACGGAAAGTCTTCTCGGGGAAATTCTCTCGCAGGCGCCGCTCGCGGTGCGATTGACCTGGGAAGCGCTGCACCACGGCCTGAATGTGAGTTTGGAAGAATCGGCGCTTCTGGGCGCGGACTGCTTCGGCCTCGCCGCCGCCACGGAAGATTTCCGCGCGGGAACGAGCGCTTTTCTAGACAAGACCGAGCCGTCGTTTACCGGAAGATAACTCCAGAGAATGCGTGCTCGGGTCTTGCAATCGAACAGCTCATGATGCAAAACCATGGCCCATGAGTTCGCGCCAAACCAGGTCCGACCACCGCAATAAATTCGCCGCGAGGCTTTTGACCCGGCGTCGGGAAGTCGCTCGGGATGTGGAGGACGTTGTGCGCCGGGAGAGCGGTTGTTCAACCTGACGAGCCGACATCTGGATAATATTCGCCGTCGTCTTTTTGCCGCGCTGCTCGCGTGCTGCCTCTGCGCGCTCTCGGCATGCGGCTCCCTGATGCTGAGGGAGATCGACGACGCCGGCGCGGCGGCGGCGCGCTACGCGCGCAGCGGCGATCTGCGGGCCGAGGTCGAGTCGCTCGCGCGGCCGCTGGTCGAGCGCGGCGAGACGCCGGGAATCGTCGTCGGCGTGCTGTCGCCGGACGGCGGCGCGCAATTCTTCGGCTACGGCGTCACCGACCGCGGCAGCGGGCGGACGCCGGACGGCGATACGCTGTTTCCGATCGGCTCGGTCAGCAAAGGCTTTCTGGCCGCGGCGACGGCGCTGCTGGTCGACGAAGGCGTGCTGTCGTGGGACGAGACGCTGGACAAGCTGCTGCCGCCGAACACGCCGCTCAGCGCCGACGCCAAAAAAATTACCCTGCTCCAATTGGCGACGCACACGTCGGGCCTGCCGCGCCAGCCGAACACGGTGCAGATGATGGCCTATCTGACGCAGTATCTGTTCACGGGGGAAAATTTCTATCGCCACATGGACCGGGACTACGAGCTCGCCTATCTCGCCGATTTTACCGCGCCGCCGAAGGTCGACTCCCGGCCAT
This sequence comes from Binatia bacterium, assembly GCA_036394475.1. Taxonomy (GTDB): domain Bacteria; phylum Desulfobacterota; class Binatia; order UBA9968; family UBA9968; genus JAJPJQ01. The sequence goes on along the minus strand of DASWFA010000510.1, from coordinate 759 downwards.
CCAATCTCGGCTACGGAATCCTCGCCTACGCGGTTCAGCTCCGCACCGGCCTTTCCCTCGCCGCGCTGCTCGAACAAAAACTGTCGCGGCCGCTCGGGCTTCGAAGCACGGGCTACGCGCCGGAGGCCCTGCCCGGCTACGCGACCCGCGCCCGCGGCCACTCGGGCGATCAGCCCAAATTCATTCCTCGCGGAAAACCCGTGCCCGACTGGAGCTTGACCGATATGATGGAGGGAGCGGCGGGGGTTTATTCCTCCGCCAGAGACCTGCTGGCGTTCGCCGCGGCGCATCTTTCGCGCGCGACGAGGCTCAACGCGGCGCTGGCGGATACGATGAAGCCGCTTTTCATGCGGCCCAGAGAGGCGCCGGCGATAGGCTGGATCACCGACGAGATCGACGGGCGGCGGATTACCTATCAGGTCGGCGTGGTGGCGGGTTATGCGTGTTATCTCGGACTCGACGCGGAGCGGCGGACCGCGGTGGTGGTGCTGGAGAACAGTCTCAATTGGACCGACAAAGTCGGTCACAATTTGCTGTTACGGATGGCGGTGGCGGAGGATATGCGGCGTCAGGACCAGGCGCCGGGGTATTAGCGGGGCGGCGCTATACAGCTCAGGGCGGCGGCAGGCCCAATCTCCCAAACACCCGCGCGACCATGGCGTCGCAGCGCGTCCCGGCGAATTGAAACAGCCCGCGCACTTCCTCGCCCAGCTGCTTTTCCACGTGGCGGCGGAGCGCCAGGCGGGCGCGGTGGAGGCG
>DASWFA010000509.1:0-12085 GCA_036394475.1 Binatia bacterium | reverse complement strand
TGCTCTTGTTCTCGACCCATCTTTTTTTCGGCGGCGCGCTTCAGGAAAGGTTCAATCGCCTCGGCTGGACGCTCGTCGGCACGCTATACTTGGGCTTCCTGCTGCCGCACGCGGCGCTCGTCTACCGCCTGCCGGACGGGCCGGAGTGGATTTTTTTCACGCTGATCGTCGTGATGGTGGGGGACAGCGCGGCCTATTTCGCCGGCAACGCGATCGGCAGGAGAAAGCTTTATCCCGAGGTGAGCCCGGGGAAAACCGTCGAAGGGGCGATCGGAGGGGCCGTGGGGAGCCTCGCCGCGGGCGCGGCCGCCGGCGCTTATTTTCTGCCTATGTTCCCGTGGCCGGAGCTCGTGGCGGTCGCCCTCGTCCTCAGCGTGCTCGGGCAAATCGGCGATCTGTTCGAGTCGTGGATCAAGCGCGTCTTCGGGGTCAAGGACTCGAGCGCCATCCTCCCGGGCCACGGAGGGTTGCTCGATCGCATGGATAGTCTTATATTCCCACTGGTGTTCGTCGCTTACTATTCGAGGCTTTTCCCGCGATGAAGTCGATCGCCGTCCTGGGCTCGACCGGCTCGGTGGGCGTGAGCGCGCTCCAGCTGGTGCGGAGCTTTCCCGGCAAGTTCCGCGCCCGCGGGCTCGCCGCCGGGAAGAACATCAATCTCCTCGCCGCGCAGATCAAGGAATTCGCGCCGGACCTGGCCAGCGTCCGCGAAGAAGCGGACGCCGCCGGGCTCAAGAAGCTCCTCGGCAGGTCCAAAACCGAAATTCTCTGGGGCGAGAGCGGCGCCGCCGCCGTGGCGGCGGCCGAGGGGGCGGAAGTCGTCCTCGCGGCGATCGTCGGCGGCGCGGGTCTGGTGCCGACGCTGGCGGCGGTCCGCGCGGGCAAAGAGGTGGCGCTGGCGAACAAAGAGGCCCTGGTGATGGCGGGAGAGATCTTCGTCCGCGAGGCGAAGGAGCGCGGCGTCCGGCTCCTCCCCGTGGACAGCGAGCACAGCGCGATTTTTCAGTGCCTTCAGGGAAACCGCCGGGAGGACGTCGAGCAGATCATTCTCACCGCTTCCGGCGGGCCGTTTCTCCGCGCGCCGCTGAAAAGCCTGGAGCGCGTCACGGTCAAGCAGGCGCTCAGGCATCCCAATTGGAAGATGGGCCCCAAGATCACCGTCGATTCGGCGACGATGATGAACAAGGGGCTCGAAGTGGTCGAGGCCCGCTGGCTCTTCGACCTCGTCCCGCCGCGCGTGGACGTGGTCGTCCACCCGCAGAGCATCGTCCATTCCATGGTCCGCTACCAGGACGGCTCGATCATCGCGCAGCTCGGCATTCCCGACATGCGCCTCCCGATCGCCTATGCGCTCTCCTATCCCGCGCGCGTCAAGGCGAACTGGCGCCCGCTCGACCTCATGGAGCTCGGCGCGCTCACGTTTCTCCCGGTGGAAAAAAAGCGCTACCCCGCGCTCGAGCTCGCCTATCGGGCGCTCGCCGCCGGCGGCACGATGCCCGCCGTGCTCAACGCGGCCAACGAAACGGCCGTGGCGGCCTTTCTCGCGAAGCGCATCGGCTTCCGCGACATCCACCGCGTCATCGCCGCCACCATGGAGGCGCATTCCAGCGTCCACGCCGGCGACGTCCGGGAAATCCTCGAAATCGACCGCTGGGCGCGCGAGCGGGCGTCGCGGCTGGTTGATCGCGGGGGCGCGAGCCAGTATGCTAAAGCCCACGGGGTCGCGCGGCTCGCCCGAAGCTTCTAGCCAATCAGGAACAGGAGCAAAGAATGGTGAACGTCATCTATTCGATCGTCTCGGCCGTCATCGGGCTGGGCATCTTGATCGTGATCCACGAGCTGGGCCATTTCCTCGTGGCGAAAAAAATGGGCGTGGGGGTCCTCACGTTTTCGATCGGCTTCGGACCCAAGCTCATCAGAAAAAAGATCGGCGAGACCGAGTACGCGGTGAGCGCCATCCCGTTCGGCGGCTACGTGAAAATGGTCGGCGAAGACCCGACGGACGAGGTGGAGGCGGTCGACCAGGAGAAGTCTTTCTCGCGCCAGCCGCTCCTCAAGCGGGCGGCGATCGTGGCGGCGGGGCCGCTGTCCAATCTGTTCCTGGCGTTTTTCATCTTCGCCTCGGTCATGGTTTTCTTCGGCGTCCGGACGCTGACGACGCAGGTGGGAGAGGTCGTGCCGGACCTGCCGGCCGCCAAGGCGGGGATCCAGAAAGGCGACCGCGTGGTCGCGATCAACGGGCACCCCGTGGACAGCTGGGTGGACTTCGCGCGCCGGATCAAGGAAAGCGACGGCAGCCCTCTGACGATCGGCCTGGAGAGAGACGGCCGCAGGATGGATATTACCGTCCAACCGACGAAAACCGAGGAAAAAGACGCCCTCGGGGAAAAGCGGGAGACCTGGCGCATCGGGATTTCGCCGCAGGAAACGACCGTGAAGGTGTCGCCCTTGGCGGCCGTCGGGCAGGCTTTCACGCAGACGCGGGACCTTTCGATTTTCACCCTGATGGCTCTTTTCAAGATGGTCAAGGGCGACATCTCGCCGAAGACGCTGGGCGGGCCGCTTTTGATCGCGCAAGTCGCCGGCCAGCAGGCGCGCGAGGGACCGACTACTTTTTTCCTGTTCATCGCCGTTCTCAGCATCAACCTCGGCGTGCTGAACCTGCTTCCCATCCCGGTGCTCGACGGCGGGCACCTGCTGTTCTTTTTTATCGAGGCGATCATCGGCCGCCCGGTGGCGGAGAAGCAGCGCGAGCGGGCCCAGCAGGTGGGGATCGTGCTCCTGCTCCTGGTCATGGCCTACGCCTTTTACAACGACATCGCCCGGTTCTTCGAAGGATAAAAACAGGGTTTAGGAATTAGGAATTGGGAATTGGGGAGCTCCGGAAGATCCGACCCCAAATTCCTAACCCCTAATTCCCGATCCCGTCTTATGCTCATCCTAGGCATCGACACCGCGACCACCGCGGCGAGCGCGGCGCTGGTGGAAGACGGAAAGCTTCTCCGCGAAGAGATCCATGCCGCGCCCGGCGGCGCCATGCGCCAGGGCAACCACGCGGCGGTGGTCCTGCCTCTGATCGATCAACTATTGAGACAATCCGACCGGGTCCTCGCCGACGTGTCCGCCTTTGCCGTCGCGCTCGGCCCCGGCTCGTTCACCGGGCTGCGCGTCGGGCTCAGCACGGTGAAGGGTCTGGCCTATGGCACCGAAGCGCCGGTGGTCGGCGTGCCGACGCTCCACGCGGTCGCGGCCCGCGTGAACGACCGCGACGGCTTTATCTGTCCGTTCCTCGACGCGCGCAAAAAAGAGGTCTACGCCGCGCTCTTTCTCCGGCGGGACGGGAGGCTCGAGCGCGTGGGCGACGACGCCGTCGCGGCGCCCGAGAGCGTGATCGCTTCCGTCCGCGAGCGGACGGGCGACCGGCCGTGCCTGTTTATCGGGGACGCGACCCTGCCCTACGGGCATTTGGTCCAGGCCGCGCTGGGAGAGCGGGGAATATTGACGCTCGGCGAAGGTTATCCGAGCGCGGCTTTCTCGGTCGCTTTTCTGGCCGAAGAAAAAATCCGCCGGCGCGAGCTCGACCCGGTCGGGCCGCTGGCGCCGCTTTATTTGCGCCCGTCGGAGGCGGAATTGAAAAAACAATGATGAAAATACTTTACCACGGAAGAGGGCCGATTTTTTTACTTGCGCTTCTGCTGAGCGCCCTGGCTACGCCCGCCTTGGCGCAGGACGAGGTGCGCGACCTGGTCGTGAAGATCCACACGACGCGGCGCGAGCCCGACTTGACGCGGCCGTGGACCAAGCAGAACCCGGTGAGCGTCAGCGGCTCGGGCATCGTGATCGAGGGCAAGCGCATCCTGACCAACGCCCACGTGGTGCAGAACGCGAGCCAGATCTACGTGCAGCCGAACCAGTCGGCGGAGAAGCTGGCCGCGCGCGTGGTGATCGTCGCCGAGGCGATCGATCTCGCCATCCTTTCGATCGACGACGACGCGTTTTTCGACAAGCGCGCCTTCCTGCCGTTCGCCGACGAGCTGCCGCGGGTCAAGGACGCGGTCAGCGTCTACGGCTTTCCGACCGGCGGGACCGAGCTCTCGGTCACCGAGGGGATCGTCTCGCGCATCGAGTTCACCGGCTATTACCAGTTCACCATGGGGCTGCGCATCCAGGTGGACGCGGCTCTCAACCCCGGCAACAGCGGCGGGCCGGTGGTCTCGCGCGGGAAGCTGATCGGCATCGTCTTCAGCAACATCCCCAACGCGCAGAGCATCGGCTACGTGATCCCGATCGAGGAGATCCGCCTGTTTCTCGACGACGCGGCCGACGGGGTTTACGACGGCAAGCCGCAGCTGCACGACCGCTTCCAGACCGTGGAAAACAGCGCGCTTCGGCAGCGGCTCGGCCTGGCGAAGGGCACGGGCGGGCTGATGGTCGCCGAGCTTTTCCGGGACGCGTCGAAAACCCCGCTGAAGGAATGGGACGTGGTCACGGCGATCGGCGGGCAGCCGATCGACAACGACGGCAAGGTCAGCGTGCGCTACGATCTCCGCCTCTCGGCGCTCTATCTCGTTCAGAAGCACGCGAAAAACGACATGCTCGACGTCAACGTCATCCGCGCCGGCCTGCCGATGCGGCTCAGCGTCCCGGTCGAGCGGCAGCGCGAGCTCGTGGTGCCGTATCTGAAAAACCGGAGCCCGCGCTATTTTATTTACGGGCCGCTGGTATTTTGCGCCGCGTCGCAGGAATACATCGATAAGATGGGCAACCAATGGGAGCTGTTTCACACCCGGGCGGGAAACCCGCTGATCATCCGGCGCTTCGACAAGCCGGCGTTTGTGGGCGAGGAGATGGTGGTGGTCTGCGCGCCGATGCTGCCGCACCCGATCGCCAAGGGCTACGACGACCCCAACAGCTATGTGGTCGGCGAGGTCGACGGGATCCCGATCAAGAACCTAAAGCATTTCGTCGAGGTGCTGCGCGACGGCAAGTCGCCGGACGTGACGATCAAATTCGCCCGGATGACCAACCGCAACCGGGAGAACCTGGTCTTCGACCGCAGCGCGCTGCTGGCGGCGACCGACGATATTTTGAAAGACTTCGGCATCCGCTACCCGTTTTCCGAGGATCTCAGGCCGGTGTGGGAAGTCGCGCAGAAAGTCCGGTAAAGAAGGCCCATCTACGTCGTTGCGCGAGCATCGCCTCGCTCGACGTACTGAAAAAAGTACGCCTGCGCTCGGCGATATCAATTCAAAATTCAAAACTCAAAATTAAGAATTCCGCTTCTAACTCGCCTTTTCGTTCAGCAGCTGCCTCAGCACGAATTCCAGAATTCCCCCGTGCCGGTAATAGTCCAGCTCGGCGGGCGTGTCGATGCGGCAGATCACCTTGAATTCTCTCACCTTGCCGTCGTCGCTCTTCGCCTTTACCGTCAGCTCCTGTTTGAGCTTCAGCCCGGCGGTGATGCCGGCGATGTCGTAGGTCTCGAAGCCGGTGAGCCCCAGCGTCTTGGCGCTCTCGCCGGGCTTGAACTGGAGCGGCACGATGCCCATGCCGATCAGGTTGCTCCGGTGGATGCGCTCGTAGCTCTCGGCGATGGCCGCCTTGACGCCTAAAAGGCGCGGTCCCTTGGCCGCCCAGTCGCGCGACGAGCCCGAGCCGTACTCCTTCCCGGCGATGACCACGAGCGGCACGCCTTCTTTCTGGTACTGCATGGCGGCGTCGTAGATGAACATCTGTTTTTTGTCCGGCAGGTGGACGGTCCAGCCGCCCTCGGTGCCGGGCGCGAGCTGGTTTTTGAGCCGCACGTTGGCGAACGTGCCGCGCATCATCACCTCGTGATTGCCGCGCCGCGCGCCGTACTGGTTGAAATCTTTCGGCGCGACGCCGCGCTCGGTCAGATACTTCGCCGCCGGGCCGTTTTTCTCGATCGAGCCGGCGGGCGAGATGTGGTCGGTCGTGATCGAGTCCCCCAGCACGGCGAGCACGCGCGCGCCGGAAATGTCTTTGGGCGCCGCGGGCGCCTTCGGCATGTCCTCAAAATAGGGCGCCTCGCGCACGTAGGTCGAGTCGGGGTCCCAGGCGAACAGCTCGCCCTCGGGCGTGGGCATTTTTTGCCAGCGCGCGTCGCCTTCGAAAACTTCGCCGTATTCCTGCTTGAACATTTCGGGTCGCACGGACTTCCGGATCTCTTCCCGCACCTCTTCGGGCGTGGGCCAGATGTCTTTCAGAAAAACCGGCGCGCCCGCGGAGTCGCTCCCCAGCGGCTCGCTGTAAAGATCGGTGTCCATGCGGCCGGCGAGCGCGTAAGCGACCACGAGCGGCGGCGAGGCCAAATAGTTGGCGCGCACCTGCGGGTGGATTCTGCCCTCGAAGTTCCGGTTGCCGGACAGAACCGCGCAGGCGACGAGGTCGCCCTCCTGGATGCCGGCGGCAATCGCCTCGGGCAGCGGCCCGGTGTTGCCGATGCACGTGGTGCAGCCGTAGCCGACGATGAAGAAGCCCAATTTTTCGAGCTCGGGCAGCAGGCCGCTGTCTTTCAAATAATCGGTCACGACTTTCGATCCGGGGGCGAGGCTCGTCTTGACCCACGGCTTGGTCTTGAGGCCCTTGGCGTTGGCTTTTTTCGCCAGCAGGCCCGCGGCCATCAACACCGACGGGTTCGAGGTGTTGGTGCAGCTCGTGATCGCCGAGATCACGACCGTTCCGTGGCCGAGGGTGGCGCTGCCGCCGTTCACCTGCACGGAGACCGTGCGGTCCGGCGAGCCCGATTTAATCAGCGACGGCAGGACTTCCTTGAAATTGCTTTTGGCCTGCGTCAGCGGCACACGGTCCTGCGGCCGGCGCGGTCCGGCGAGGCTCGGCTCGACGGTCGCGAGGTCGAGCTCCAGCGTGTCGGTGAAGACCGGGTCGGGCGACTGGTCGGTGCGGAACATGCCCTGTTCCTTGGCATACGCCTCGACCAGCTTGATCAGCTCCGGGTCGCGGCCGGTCAGCTCCAGATATTTGAGCGTCTCGGCGTCGACCGGGAAAAAGCCGATGGTCGCGCCGTACTCCGGCGCCATGTTGCCGATGGTGGCGCGGTCGGCGACTCCGAGGGCGGAGAGCCCCGGGCCGTAGAACTCGACGAATTTTTCCACCACGCCTTTTTTACGGAGCATCTGCGTGACGGTGAGGACGAGGTCGGTCGAGGTCGCGCCCTCGGGCAGTCTGCCGTGGAGCTTGAAGCCGATCACGTCGGGGATCAGCATGATGAGCGGCTGGCCGAGCACCGCGGCCTCGGCCTCGATGCCGCCGACGCCCCAGCCGACGACGCCGAGGCCGTTGATCATCGGCGTGTGCGAGTCCATGCCGACGACGGTGTCGGGGTAGGCGAGGCCCCCCTCGCCGCGAAAGACCACCTGGCCCAGGTATTCGAGATTGACCTGGTGGCAGATGCCGGTGTCGGGCGGGACGACGCGAAAATTGCCGAAGGCCTTCGCCCCCCAGCGAAGAAAGGCGTAGCGCTCGACGTTGCGCTCGTATTCGATTTTCGAGTTCAAATGAAAGGACTCGACCGAGCCGAAACTGTCCACCTGGACGGAGTGGTCGACGACGAGGTCGACCGGAGCGAGCGGGTTGATCTTCTTCGGGTCGCCGCCCATGCGCTTCATCGCCTCGCGCATCGCGGCGAGATCGACCACCGACGGCACGCCGGTCAGGTCTTGCGTCAGCACGCGCGCGGGCATGAAGGCGATCTCTTTTTCTTTCCTGGCCCTGGGGTCCCAGCCCGCCAGCGTTTCGACGTCGGCCTTCGTCACCAGCCGGTTGTCCTCGTGCCGCAGAAGGTTTTCCAAAAGGACCTTGAGCGAGACCGGGAGGCGCGCGGCGTTCTTGAACCCGGCCTTCTCCAGACGGTCCAGCCGGAAAATCCTGTACGATTTGCCGCCGACCGCGAGCTCGGCCGCCGTGTTGAAACTGTCCAGGGACTTCTGTGCCATCGAACTCTCCTTAACTCGAATGGTGGATGCTCTTACAACTATCTTAACCCGGGCCGGTTTTCAAAGGCGCGGCGGGGAAGGGGCCTCACGGCCCGCGCGCTGTAAGCGAAAAGTTTCTGAGAATTAAGAGGCACGACTTCATGAGGTTATAACGCTTGACGCTACTTGAGCCCATGATATATCTAATTTGGCATACAGATTGGGTCGATAGTCGAGGGTGGTCAAGCCAAATTTTCAAATGAAGGAGAGTATCCCCGTGATCGTTGCACATAGATGACCTTAATACTCAAGCCGGTCGTGTGGGTGGGCTCGTCGCGAGCCGACGTGCGTGAATTCCCGCGAGAAGCGCGGCGAAGGGTCGGCTTTGAGTTGCAAGCGCTTCAGCGAGGACAGGAGCCAACCGATTTCAAGCCCATGCCCTCGGTGGGCCTGGTGTCTACGAAATCCGAATTCACGCTCGGAGCGCCTCCCGGGTTTTCTATATTGCAAAGTACGAGTAGGCGATTTATGTACTCCACGCGTTCCAAAAGAAAACACAAAAAACCGCCGGATACGAAATCGTTCTTGGGCGGCAGCGCTTCAGGGCGGTCCAAAGGCGGAGACAGTAAGAGACCGAACCAGATGCCGTTTGTCCGAGGAAGCGACAACGTATTCGAGGACGTGGGATTCGCGTCCGGAGAGGCGGCGAATCTGAAGATCCGGGCGGACCTGATGCTCGATTTACGCCGGTTCATTCACGCTCGTCGCTGGACGCAGGCGGAAGCCGCGGCTTTTTTTGGTGAGACGCAGCCGCGGATCAGCAACCTGATGAAAGGCGAAATCGGCCGTTTCAGCGTGGATAAGCTGATCAATATGCTCGCCTGCGCGGGCATCCTGGTGCGTGTAAAAACAGAGCCGAAGGCGGCATAATATGAGCAAGGCGGATGCTGGTTCAAATTAAAGCGCCGGGCCCGATGTGAAAAACTTGAATTCGACCGACCTGAAAAAAATCTCTTCCACCACCCTCGACCACTACAACACCCACGCCGAAGAGTTCTGGCAGGGGACGCGCGACCACGACGTCAGCCAGAACGTCGAGGCTTTATTGAAGCACATCGAAGGTGCGCCGCCGTTCACCATTCTCGATTTCGGCTGCGGGCCGGGGCGCGATCTGACAGCGTTCTCCGAGCGCGGGCACGTCGCGATCGGCCTGGAAGGGTCGGAAAGCCTGGCGGCGATGGCGCGCGTAAATAGCGGCGGCGAAGTCTGGGAGCAGGATTTCATGCAGCTCGATCTGCCCGCCGGCCGCTTCGACGGCGTCTTCGCCAACGCCGCGCTCTTTCATGTGCCGGGCCAGGAGCTGCCGCGCGTTTTAAAGGAATTGCGCGCGGCGCTGAAGCCGCGCGGCGTTCTCTTCAGCTCCAACCCGCGCGGCGGGAACGAAGAAGGGTGGCAGGGGAAGCGGTACTGCGCGTTTCACGATCTCGAAGCCTGGCGGCGCTACATGACCGGCGCCGGCTTCGTCGAGCTGGAGCACTACTATCGCCCCGCCGGCCTGCCGCGCGAGCAGCAGCCGTGGCTCGCAAGCGTGTGGCGGAAAGAGCGTTAGGGAGGGCTGCTAATGGCGAGAGGGGATGAGTCGATCCTGAACCGTTTGATAAAACTGCCTTGGTGGATGAGCGTGCCGGTGTCTGTCGCGGTTTACACGCTTTTAAAATATATCGTTCCGTCAATTCGGTTCGGGCATGATTTCTCGGGTGACTTTTTAAAGGGCCTTCAGGAGGCCGGTCAAGACTGGCGCTTGTCATAGCGCTGATATTATTATTACCTGGAATCCTGTCGCTGCTGAACTCCCGGTTGAAGCGCGGGCGCTAGTATTACCGATACGACCTCATGTACGAACACCGCACCGAAAACTTGCTGCCTTTCCGCTCGTTTTTGCGGCGCCTGAGCAGCCACGCGATCTGCGCGCTCACGCTCGTCGCCGGGTCTCTGGCTCTCGGCATCATGGGTTATCATTTTCTCGAAAATCTTCCCTGGATCGACGCGCTGCTGAACGCCTCGATGATTCTCGGCGGCATGGGGCCGGTCGATCCGGTCAAGACCGTGCCGGGAAAGCTCTTCGCTTCGGGCTACGCCCTCTACTCCGGCCTGATCGTTCTCGTCGCCGCCGGCATTATCTTCGCGCCGGTATTTCACCGCCTCCTGCACCGCTTCCATATCGAAGAAGTGGAGAGGGTGGCGCGGCGCGGGAAAAAGCCGTAAACCTTCACATGGCCGATCTCAAGGGGCGCATCTGCGTTTTCACCGGCTCGCGGCCGGGGGCGCGGCCCGAATACTCGGCCGCCGCGCGGCGGCTCGGCCACCTGCTCGCCGAGCGCGGCTACGGCCTCGTGTACGGCGGCGGCAACGTCGGCCTCATGGCGGTCGTGGCGGACGCGGTGCTGGAGCGCCGCGGCCAGGTCATCGGCGTCATCCCGGAGGCCTTCGTCGAGCTGGAGGTCGCGCACCGGGGGCTCTCGGAGCTTCGCATCGTCAAATCCATGCACGAGCGCAAAGCGGCGATGGCGGAGCTGTCCGACGGCTTCATGGCCCTGCCCGGCGGCATCGGCACGATGGAGGAATTCTTCGAGGTCTTGAGCTGGGCACAGCTCGCGCTCCACGACAAGCCCTGCGGCCTGTTGAACGTCTCGGCCTACTACCAGCCGGTCATCGGCTTTTTGGACCGCGCGGTCGACGAGGATTTTATCAAGCCGAAGGACCGCTCGCTCCTGATCGTCGAAGAAGAGCCCGGGAGACTGCTCGACCGCTTCGAGGCGTTCGCCGCGCGGACGACGAAACGATTCGACCGGAGCAAAACGTGAGCGCCGGCGAGACTTACCGGCGCAGCAGCTGCTCCCCGGAGATTTCCAGCCGGCCGTTCTGCCACTCGGCGTAGTCTTCGGCGCGCCGCTTGGCCTCGGGGCCGATGAACAGCGCCGTGCCGGCGTCTTTCCGCCCCGCGCCGCTTTCGTTGTCGACGGCGACGGCGATATAGGCGCCGGGCCGTTCCTTGGACTGTCTCACTTCGTACTTCATGCAGCCAGTGTAGACCCTGAGATGGAATTTGGAAGAGACCCGGCCGCTTGACCCGGTTGACACGTCTAGTAGTCTGAAAAGCGAAACGCCGGTTTTATCAGAGGAGGTGCCATGCAGAGCGTCGTGACCGAAATCGCCCCGGACCTGTACCGGATTTCCACTTTTCGCGCCGACATGGGCATGCAGTTCAACCAGTTTCTCTTGAACGACGAGGAGCCGTTCCTCATGCACACGGGGCTCAAGCGCATGTTTCCGGCGACGCGCGAAGCGATCGCTTCGGTGGTCGACCCGGCGAAGCTCCGCTGGATCGGCTTCAGCCATTTCGAGGCCGACGAGTGCGGCGCGCTCGACGAATTTCTGCGGATCGCGCCGCGCGCCGAGGCCGCCTGCGGCGCGGTCGGCGCCTACGTCTCGGTCAACGATTTCGCCGCGCGGCCGGCCCGGCCGCTCGCCGACTGGGAAGCGCTCGAGACCGGCCGCTACCGGCTCCGCTTCCTCGCCACGCCGCACGTGCCGCACTGCTGGGACGCCGGGCTCTTCTTCGAGGAGGCGAACCGGACGCTCCTCTGCTCGGACCTCTTTTTCCATCCGGCCGACCCCGCGCCGTTGACCGACGCCGACGTGGTCGAGCCCGCGCGCGACGCGATTTTAAAAAACCTGACCGGGCCGATGGCGAAGGACATGCCCTACACGCCGTACACGGACGCGACGCTCAAGCGGCTCGCCGCGCTCGCCCCCCGCACGCTGGCGGTGATGCACGGCTCGAGCTTCCGGGGCGACGGCGCCAAGGCGCTCGGCGGCCTCGCCGATGTGCTCAAGGACACGCTCGCCAGGCAGGTGTGAGTAGGGGAAAGCGCTCGGGGAGTGAGGAGTCCGGAGGTTCAGCTTCGGCGCGAGGAGAACGATCGCCGTTACCCGGTGCAATCGAACGCGCCGCTTCAGCCGCCGAGGGTCGCCAGCGCCTTTTTGTAATAGCGCTCGTCCACGTATTTTTCCGCCTGGGGCACCGGCGGCTTCATCAGGCCGGCGGCCTCCCGCAGTCGCAGCACCGT
>DASWFA010000508.1:0-3257 GCA_036394475.1 Binatia bacterium | reverse complement strand
AGATCACCGGGTTGCCGGCGCCTTCGGCGCGGCCCTTGAAGATGCGCCGCTTCTCGGCGATGCCGAGCGTGAAGGCGTTCACCAGGATGTTGGCGTTGTAGGACTCGTCGAAAAAGATCTCGCCGCCGACCGTCGGCACGCCGATCGAGTTGCCGTAGCCGCCGATGCCCGCGACGACGCCGCTCAGGAGATGGCGCGTGCGCGGATGGTCGAAGCTGCCGAAGCGGAGCGAGTTGAGCGAGGCGACCGGCCGCGCGCCCATGGTGAAAACGTCGCGCAGGATGCCGCCGACGCCGGTGGCGGCGCCCTGGTACGGCTCGATGAAGGACGGATGGTTGTGGCTCTCCATCTTGAAGACCGCCGCCAGGCCGTTGCCGATGTCGACGATGCCGGCGTTTTCTCCCGGCCCCTGGATCACCGCCTTGCCCTGGGTGGGAAGCCGCTTGAGATAGGGCCGGGAGCTTTTGTAGCTGCAGTGCTCCGACCACATGACGGAGAAGACGCCGAGCTCGGTATAGGTCGGCGCGCGCCCGAGAAGCTGGACGATCTTCTTGTATTCCTCGGCGGTGAGGCCGTGCGCGGCGACGAGCTCGGGGGTGATCTCGGGCTGGGCCGAAGGTTGGGCGCTCATGCGGGCCCTGCCGGTTTTCCCTGGCTGCCCGCGGCCGCGGCGATCGAAGAGAAGATTTTGAGCCCGTCCTCGCTGCCGAGTATCTTCTCGCTCGCGTCCTCGGGATGGGGCATCAGGCCGAAGACGTTTCTCCCCTCGTTGCAGACGCCGGCGATATTTTCGATCGAGCCGTTGGGATTCGCCGCCGGAGTGGGGCGCCCCTTGGAGTCCACGTAGCGGAGCAGGATTTGGCGGTTCCGGTTGAGCCGCTCGAGCGTCGCGGCGTCGGCGTAGTAGCAGCCCTCGCCGTGCTTCACCGGGAGCCTAAGGATCTGTCCTTTTTTGGTCCCGCCGGTGAACGGCGTGTCCGTCTCTTCCACGCGGAGCTGCACCTGGCGGCAGACGAACTGGAGCGAGGCGTTCCGCACCAGCGCGCCGGGCAGGAGGCCCGCCTCGCAGAGCGTCTGAAAGCCGTTGCAGATGCCGAGCACCAGCCCGCCGCGGCGGGCGAATTCGGTCACGTCCTGCATGATCGGGGAGAAGCGGCCCATCGCGCCGCAGCGCAGATAATCGCCGTAGGAAAAGCCGCCGGGCAGGACGACGCAGTCGATGCCGGCGCCCAGGCGGTCCTTGTGCCAGAGGAACTCGACCTTTTGCTTGAGCACGCGCTGCAGGCAGTCGTAGACGTCCTGCTCGTCGCACGAGCCCGGGAACACGATCACTCCCCAGCGCATGGGAATCCCCCGGGTTTCGAGTTCCGAGTTCGAACTAGAAACCTGAAACCCGAAACCTGTTTACTCGATTTCAAAGCGGTAATCCTCGATCACCGGATTGGCGAGCAGCTTGTCGCACATCTCGCGGATGCGCGCCTCCGCTTCCGGGCGCGAGGCCGCCTCCAGCTCGATCTCCAGGTATTTGCCCATCCGGACGTCGCGGACCTCCTGGTAGCCGAGCGTGTGGAGCGACCTTTCGACCGCCTTGCCCTGGGGATCGAGCACACCGTGCTTGAAGGAAATAAATATTTTAGCCCGCATAATCGCTCAATGAAAGACCCGTTTGAAGATAAGGTCCACGTTCTTGAGGTAGTGCTTCAAGTCCAGCGCGTCGTCGATGTCGCGCGCCGTGAGATGGCGCCGGACCTCCGGGTCCTCCAATAGCTCGCGCTTCAAGTCGCCGCCCTCTTTGCCGACCTTGAGCGCGTGGCGCTGCACCATCCGGTAGGCCCGGTCGCGCGCGACGCCCTTCGCCACGAGCTTCAGCAGGACGCGCTCGGAGAAGATCGCGCCGCCGCTTTTGGCCAGGTTCCGCCGCATGTTCTCGGGATAGACCGCGAGTCCGCCGATCACGTAGGCGATCCGCCGGAGCATGAAGTCGAGCAGGATCGTCGCGTCCGGCGCGATCACCCGCTCGACCGAAGAGTGGCTGATGTCGCGCTCGTGCCAGAGCGCCACGTTTTCCAGCGCCGCCATGGCGTAGGAGCGCATCAGCCGCGCCAGACCGGAGACGTTTTCCGAGAGGATCGGGTTCCGCTTGTGCGGCATGGCCGAAGATCCTTTTTGCCCGGCGGTGAACGGCTCTTCGGCCTCCTGGACCTCCGTTCTCTGCAGGTGGCGGATCTCGACGGCAAACTTTTCCAGCGAGCTCGCGATGACCGCCAGCGTGGCGAAGAAAAAAGCGTGCCGGTCGCGCTGGATGATCTGGTTCGATACCGGCGCGGCCGCGAGGCCGCTTTTCCGGCACACGTAGGCCTCCACCTTGGGGGATATCTGCGCGAACGTGCCGACGGCGCCGGAGATCTTGCCGACGGCGACGTCGTTGGCTGCGGCCTGCAAACGCCCCAGGTTCCGCCGCATCTCCTCGTGCCAGAGCGCGAGCTTGAGGCCGAAAGTCGTCGGCTCGGCGTGCACGCCGTGCGTGCGCCCGATCATCGGGGTGTTTTTGTATTTGAACGCCTGCCGGCGGAGCGCCTGGAGCAGGTTTTTAACGTCCTCGATCAGGATCGCGGCGGCTTCCTTCAGCTGGAGCGCGAAGGCGGTGTCCATCACGTCCGAAGAGGTCATCCCGACGTGGATGTAGCGCGCGTCGTCGCCGACGTAGCGCGCCACCGAGCTCAGGAACGCGATCGTCTCGTGCTTCACCTCGCGCTCGATCTTGCGGATCTGCCTCACGTCGAAGCGGGCTTTTTTCCGGATGCGCGCCGCCGCCCCCTTGGGAACGACGCCCAATTGTCCGAGCGCCTCGGTCGCGAGGATCTCGACATCGAGCCACTTCTGGAACTGGTTCTCCTCGGTCCAGACGCGGGCCATCTCCGGCCGCGTGTAACGTTGTATCAAAGTGGTGATTCCTAATTTTTTAATTTCGAGTTTTGAATTAAATTAAAAAATCAACATTCAAAATTCAGCATTATTTTTTGTCCGTGTGCCCGAACCCGCCCTCCTGGCGCTCGGAAGACGGCAGCTCGCCGACTTCCCGCCACTCGATCCGGCAGACCCGCTGCACGACCATCTGGGCGACGCGCTGGCCGCGCCGGATCGTGACGGCCTCGCGCCCCAGATTGACCGCGATCAGCTGGATCTCGCCGCGGTAATCGGAGTCGATCGTCCCCGGGCTGTTGATGAGAGTGACGCCCTCTTTGAGAGCGAGGCCG
>DASWFA010000507.1:0-1925 GCA_036394475.1 Binatia bacterium | reverse complement strand
CTTGCCGCCGGGAAACTCCCATTTGAGCGGGTACGGGCCCGACGCGCTCCGCTGGCAGACGAGAACGCGGCTCCCGTCGACGATCAGCCCGGCCGCCACCTGCATCCCGCCTAGCGCTCCCCGCCCGCCGGCGCGAGCTCGCGTTTCAGCACCAGGCAGCTGCCGTACATGATGCTCTGGGTCGAGCAGACGACTTCCCATCCCTCTTTGCCGAGGTCGTTCAGCGTGGTGTCGGAGAAGTCGCTCGTGGTCAGAATGCGGTACTCGAACTGGCGCATGTTTCGGCTCCTTTTTAAATTGTCGAGATTGCGGCCGCCGCCGGCCCCGCGCGGACGCCCTACCGTATCACCCGGTCGGCGCGCTTGAGCACGTCCGGCGGGACGGCGATGCCCAGCTGCCCGGCGGTTTTGAGATTGATCGCCAGCTCGAATTTTTCCGGCTGCGCCGCCGGCAGCACGAGAGCCTGGCCCGCCTTGGGCTTGCGGAGGTTGAAAATCCTGTCGATCAACAGCGCGGAGTGCCGCCACATCTCCGCCGGGCCGATCCCGTACGAAGCGAGGCCGCCCGCCGCGGCGAACTCCTCCATGCCGGAGACCGCCGCGAGCCGGCCCCGGAGGGCGAGCCCGGCGATCTCGGGCCAGCGCCCGGCGAAAAGGAGCTGCGGCTCGACCAGGAGGCCGTTGTCTTTTTCCGCGGCCATGGCGTCGAAAGCCGCCTGGAATTGCCCCGAGCTGCGGACCTTGTGCTGCTCGATCCCCACGTCCGCCGCCTCGGCCGCCCGCCGGACTTTCTTCAAGTAGGCGGCGCCCATGGGGTTCACCTCGTGCCAGAGGAGCGCCGCGCGGGTAAGCCGGGGCGAGATTTCTTTCAGGAGCTTGAGCCGCGCCGCGCCCAGATCGGCGGAGAGGTTGTTCGCGCCGGTCACGTTGCCGGCCGGAGCCAGCGCCTCGAGCCGCGACGCCACGACGATCGGAATCTTCCGCGTCTGGCGCTTGGCCGCCTGCCCGGCCGAAACGCCCTCGGCGACGATCAGCTCCACCTCCTGTTGCACCAGCTCGCCCGCCAGGTCGTCGAGCCGCTCGAGCTTTCCCTCGGCGAAGCGCTTTTCGACGGCGAGCGTCTTCCCGTTCTCATAGCCCTTCTCATGGAGCGCCTTTTCGAGCGCGCCGACGGACGCGGTGGAAGACGATCCTTCGCCGAGAAAGCCGATCCGGTGGAGCCCCGCGGGCGGCGCCGCGGCCGCCGCGGAGGACAGGCAAAACAGCCAGGGCGCGAGGAGCGCCGCCCGGAGGAGTTTCATGGTGCGAGTGTAAAGGTTAAGCAAAAATACGGCAAGCCGCCGAGCCGGGCGGTCGTCGAAGACCGGTCCCTTCAAGAAAATTCGCCCTGCCGCGCCCCCTGCGCCTTCAAGGAAAAGTGGTGGGTGAGTTTGAACTTTATTTAGAGGAGGCGCTTCGGGGAGGCGTGAAAACCGATTACGTGGTGCCAGTTGGCCAGCGCGGTATTCCCTGTGGCGCTCAGCGGGGAAATCTTGCAACCGGGGCAGGCTTTATCTCTGGCGAACTCGACAACTCTTTGGCCTTCGGTCAATTCAAGGTCGAAGGTTTCGCCGCAATGCTGACACTTCAACGTCCACGTCCCGGCATCCATAGCGGGGCAGAATATAGTCACATTGGGGACTTTTAAACAAGTATAAGCGACTTGGCATCCAACTCGGCACGGATGGCCTTGGAACTTATTTTAAACGCGATTGCAGGCGCCTTCGGAAACGAGATCGATTAGGCGACGATCACTAAGATTTACCGGAAGCCGCCCGAAGGCGATGAGCGGCGCTATCACCCGGGCGAGTGTTGCGGCATCGAAAAGAACGAGGTGAAGGGCCGGCCTGACCCGAAGCCTATTTCAACCGGCTATATTGAGCGCCG
>DASWFA010000506.1:0-3079 GCA_036394475.1 Binatia bacterium | reverse complement strand
GGATGCCGTTCAATCTGATGATCGGCATCATGACCTTGATCGGCGGCGGCATCATGGAAAAATACCCGCGCATCAAGTTCGTGTTCCTGGAAATAGGCGCGGCGTGGCTGCCCTACTGGATGTGGCGCATGGACGACCACTATTCCAGAGCGATGCACCACCCGGCGGGGGTGCCCAAGAAGCCGAGCGAATATGTCAGGAGCGAGAGCTGCTTCGTCTCGTGCGAGCCGGACGAGGAAGGGCTGGTGCACACGGCCGAGGTCCTGGGCTCCGACCGCATCGTGTTCGCCTCGGACTATCCGCACGGGGACTGCGACTTTCCCCATTCGGTGACGAAATTCCGCAAGCGGACGGATATCTCGGACGAAGTCAAGGAAAAGATCCTGTGGAAAAATCCCGCGCGGCTCTACGGGATCTCCTGAGGCGAAAAACTTAAAGTCCGATAAACCCCAAACCATAGGAGGGTACAATGTTTAAAGTCAAAGGCGTCCATCACCTGGGTATTCCGGTGAACAATCTCGAGCGCGCCAAAAGCTTCTATACGGAAGTTTTGGGCATGCACTGCACCAAGGTCGACGAGGATATCGAGACCGGCGGCCTCTACCAGAAAGCCATGGGCCACTACCCGCTGACTGCGCGGCTCTTCATGCAGAACGGCGACGAGCTGGTGCTGTTCCAGCGCCCGAAGCCCGTGGAGCATGGAGACTTCGACGACGGCACCTCCCATCTCTCGCTCGAGCTGGCCAAGGAGGACTTTACGACCGCCGTGGCCGACTTGAAGAAGGCGGGGGTCAAGATCATGTACGAAGAGCACGTCCGGCCGACGGGAAGATCGGTCTACTTTTTCGATCCCGACGGGAACTACCTGCAGATTCACACGCCGCTATGAGGCCGCGCTAAAGTTGCCGATATCTTTCTACATCAGGAGCGGGGACGATTTTCTCAATTGCCGGCTCTGGATGCCGGAAAAAAAGCGCGGCGAGGGCATCGTCTTCTGCCACGGCTGGGGCGGCGGAGCGCAGTACGACGACCTGCTGGAGACTTTGGCGGGCGAAGGCTACCACGCGCTCCGATTGGAGCAGCGGGGCTACGGCCGGTCCACCGGCCGGGGCGATTTGAGCCTCTGGGCGGTGGACATGGCCGCCTGCGCCGCCGCGCTCCTCGGCGTCGTGAAAAAAGTCTGGGCCGCGGGGCAATCCACAGGCGGGACGATGGCGCTGGTCGCCGCGGCGACCGAGGACTCTTTCGCCGGCGCCGTGGCGATCGCCCCGTTTGCGAGCCTGCCGCAAATTCTCCAGGACAACCCGGGCGCCCGGGCGGTTCTGGAGGCCCGCTTCGGCCCGCTCGAGGAAAAACATTTCCGCGCCGCCGACGCCCTGGAGATCGTCGACGGCTTGAAGAAGCCCGTGCTGATCGTTCAAGGCACCGCGGACGAATCGGTCCCTTTCCAACATGGAAAGCGGTTATATGAAAAGCTCGGGCCCGCCGCCCGCCATCGAACCGTCGAGGGCGGCGATCACCACCTCACCAACGTCGAGCGCGGGCCGGTCATCGCCGACATCGTCGATTGGCTGAGAAAACAATCCGCAGACCTGCGTTGATGATTAGCTGAAAATCGAGTGGGGCCGTTAACGTCCTAGAGGGACAGGCGATTCAAGCGCTCCATGAGATCGCGGTTGGCCGCCGCCGCGTCCGCCAGGATTCTCCTTTCATCGAGCCGCGCGAGCTCACGGCGGCGCATCAAAACCTCGCCGTCGACGATGACCGTGTGCACGTCGCTCGCCTTGGCGCAATGCACGATCTGGCTCACGATGTCGTTCACCGGCTGCATATGCGCCGTGTCGATTCCGACGAGGATCAGGTCGGCGCGCTTGCCGGCCTCGATCGTGCCGCAGGCGGCGTCGATCCCCAGCGCCCTGGCCCCGCCGATCGTCGCCATGCGGAGAACGTCGTAGGGCCTGATGGCGCCGGCATTTAGATGATGCACTTTCTGCAGCAGCGACGCCGCTTTCATCGTTTCGAAAAGATCCTGCGAGTGGTTGCTCGCCGCCCCGTCGGTGCCGAGCGCCACGTTGACCCCGCGGGCGAGCATCTCCACGACCGGGGCGACGCCGTCGCCGAGCATCATGTTGCTGATCGGATTGTGCGACACGGAGGTCCCGGTTTCCGCGAGCAGGCGGATCTCGTCGGCCGTGACGTGCACCGAGTGGGCGAAGATGGAATTCGACGCGGCGAGGCCGAAGTCGCTCAAAAGCTCCACCACGCCGTTTTTGCCGTGCCGGCCGCGCGCCGCCTCGACCACGGATTTCGACTCGGCGACGTGCGCGCTGATGCCGATCGCCTGCGCGTCGGCGAAGGCGCGGATTTCCTTCAGAAGCTCGGGCGAGGCGTTGATCGGCGGCGTGTTCGGTCCGGTCATGAAGCCGAGCCGCGCGCCGCTTTGGTGGCGCGCCAAAACATCCTCGATCAGCCGGAACGCCTGGTCGGGCTTTTCTTTCACGCAGTCCGGGACGATCTCGCCGCTGTCCATGACCGTCCGGGCGAAGACCGCGCGCAGGCCCGAGTCCTGGACCGCTCGAATCGTCTCGAACGCGCACTCCGGGCTCGGATTGAGAAAATTATGCTCGCACACCGTCGTAACGCCGCCGCGAATCGCCTCCACGCAGCCGAGCAGGCTCCCCGCGTAAAAGTGCTCCGGCCGCAGCGCCCGGGCGCACCCGTAGATCCGCCTGAGCCACGGCATCAGCTCCAGGTCCTCCCATACGGCGCGGAGCAATACCTGGTAGAGGTGCGTGTGGGCGTTGATCAAACCCGGCATCACGACCGAGCCGGTCCCGTCGATCACCTGCTCGCCGCCGAGCGCGGCGCGCGGCGCGCCGGCGCCCGTTTCCACGACGAGACCGTCTTTGACCCGTACGAATCCCCGGAAGGCGCTCGGCCCGCCGGTCATGGGCAGGACAACGGCGCCGGTGATGATCAGGTCGGCCATGTCAAACGTTCCCTGGAAAGATGCTGAGAAAACTGGAGCCACCCGCCGGAATCGAACCGGCGACCTGCTGATTACGAAATCTCATAAGGC
>DASWFA010000505.1:0-2529 GCA_036394475.1 Binatia bacterium | reverse complement strand
GCCGAGGGCGAGCCGAGGCCGCCGGCGCCGACCATCAAGACCTTGGCCTTGAGGAGCTTCGCCTGCCCCACCTCGCCGACTTCGGGCAGCAGGAAGTGCCGGCTGTAGCGGGTCGTCTGCTCCTGGGTGAACTGGTGGTCCTGGACCCATTTATAGCCGGCGTTTTTCCAGGCGCCGTAGCCGCCGGACATCGAGATCACGTCCTGGTAGCCCATCTCCTTCAACTGTTTGGCCGCCAGGAGCGAGCGCACGCCGCCGGCGCAATAGGCGATGATCGGCGTCGATTTCTCGGGCACGGTGGTTTCGACCTTGAGCTCCAGAAAGCCGCGCGGCAGCGAGACGGCGCCTTCGAGGTGCCCCTCGCGCCATTCGTCCTTTTCCCGGACGTCCAGAAGCATGTGATGGCCGTTCTTGGCCAGGAGGTCTTTCGCCTCCTGGACGGATATCTCCTTTACGTCCTTCCGCGCTTCGTCCATCAACTGTTTATAGCTCTTGGCCATTACTCCTCCTGAGTCTCCCCGCGACTATGCTGGACCTTGAGAGTCTAAGTTACACATTCGACAGCGAAAAGTCAATGTTTACGACTAAACCGGTCGTAAAAGTCCAGTAATCTCCCGGTCTTAGCGCGGCACCCGGACTTCGATCTGGAGACCGTTCGGGTCCTGGCAGAAGATGGTCGTGAGGTTGCCGGCGGCGTCGCGGTTCTCGCGCAGGATCTTGGTCCCCTTGGACTGGAAATCCTTCGCCACGGCGTCGATGTCGTCGGTGACGAAGCCGTAGTGGTGCACCCCGACCGGACCGTCGGTCTCCATCAGCTGGATCGGCGCTTCGCCGTCCACTTTGAGAAAGCAGAAGCCGTATCCCGCGGCGCCTTTCCGGATCGGCGTCGTCTGGCCGCCGAAGAGCTCTTGATAAAACTTGATCGAGTCCTGCAAATTTTTGCATTGAATCGCGACGTGTTCGAGACGGTAGTTCATGCGGCTCCTCCTGATCTTTATGTCTCTATCAAGCCCAGACTAAAAGAAAGACGATCCGCGGTCAAGGCGCGGGCGTCCGGGAGCGGATACGGGAAGTTTTTATTGTCCGTTTACGGGAAGTATTACTCGGCGCGGCTTGACAGCGAGCCGGGCCGTTATATACCTTCGGAACAATTTTCCGCCAGGAGGCCCGCAGATGTTTTTTAACGCCAGGACGACGGCGGCCAAGCGGGCTGCGCTTTTTTCCCTGATGGTTTGGGTCCTGGGCGGCTCCGCCCCCGGGCTCGGCCAAGACGTCTCCCCGCAAAAAAAATTCGTCTTCAAATCGGTCGACGACAACTCCAGGGCGATCGCCCTGCTGGGGGACAACATTTTCTATTTCGCCGAGCTCGGGATGCAGGAGTTCGAGACTTCCAAGCTCATGACGGAGATTCTCGAAAAGGGCGGCTTCAAAGTCGAGCGCGGCATCTCCGGGATGCCGACGGCGTTCCTGGCGACCTACGGGTCGGGCGCGCCGGTCATCGCGCTGCACACCGAGTACGACACGACTCCGGGAAACTCGCAGACTCCCGGCGTGACCGATCACAAGCCCATGATCGAGGGCGCGCCCGGACACGCCGAGGGGCACAACGTGAACGCGGCGGTGATGGTCGGCGCCGCCTTCGCGGTCAAAAAGGCGATGGACGAGTTCAAGCTGAAGGGGACGCTCAAGGTCTTCGGCGCCCCGGCGGAAGAGCTGCTGGTCCCGCGCCCCTATTTCGTCCGCGACGGCTACTTCAAGGACGTGGACGTGGCGTTTCACACCCACATCGGGGAAGAGCTGAAGACCGAACACGGCATTCGGCAATACGCGCTGATCTCCGCCGAGTTCACCTTCAAAGGGCAGACCTCCCACGCCGCCTCGGCGCCCTGGCACGGCAGGGACGCGGTCGACGCGGCGGAATTGATGAGCATAGGATTCGACAAGCTCCGCGAGCATCTCGAGCCGACCCAGCGGAGCCATCGGGTGATCAGCTACGGCGGGGACCAGCCGAACGTCATTCCCGCATTGGCCAGAATCTGGTGGTTCTTCCGGGAGACGACGATCGAAAGGGCGCAGGCGAACTTCGACAAGGCAAAAAAAATCGCCCAGGGCGCGGCTTTGATGACGGGCACGGAATGGAGCGTAGAGGTTTTCAGCGCCATCTGGCCCACGCGCGGCAACAAGACCCTGGCGGAGGCGACGCAAAAAAACATCGAGCTGGTCGGCATGCCCGAGTGGAGCGAGCAGGAAGAGGGCCTGGCGAAGGAGCTGCAGCAGAAGCAGGGCGCCAAGGTCATCGGCCTGCACCACAAAGTCGAAGCTTTGCGGGAGTCGCGCCAGACCGCCTCCTCGAACGACTCCGGAGAAGTGACCTGGATCGTTCCCACCGGCCGGGTGACGTTTCCTTCCAACATTCCCGGCATCCCGGCGCACCATTGGGCCGCCGGCGTCGCGCCGGCGACGTCGCTGGCCCATAAAGGCGCCGTCGCGGGCGCCAAGGTCCTGGCCGCTTCGGCGCTCGACTTCTTC
>DASWFA010000504.1:0-2786 GCA_036394475.1 Binatia bacterium | reverse complement strand
CCCGCCGCGAGCGCGAGGACCGTCATAGGTTCGAGCGCCGGCGACACGACCCGATCCGTGACGACGACGCTCGAAAACGGGCCGCGCTCCGCGCGCGTGATCCATTCGAGCATCAGCTCGCCCGAAGCGGACGCGCCCCGACTCGGCAAACCGATGGCGATGCGCATAGGATGAGCTAAACCGCCTTATTTTTCCTCTTCCAGGACCTTTTTCATCCGCTGGATGATATCCGCCGGCTGCGCCATCGATTCGCGCGCGATGCGCTCCAGCTCCTCGCCCCTGGTCGGGCTCAATTCGTACTTTCTCTTGGCGACTTCGGCCAGAAAGCCCGGGTCCTTCATCGTCTTCTCGAACGCCTCCCTCAATATCTTGACCCGGTCGGCCGGGATGCCGGGGCTCCCGAGCATCGGCCGGCCCAGCTCGTCCGCCGCGAGCATCACCGTGGCGAGCCGGCGCCCGGCGTCGGGCGTCTTGTAGCGGTCCATCAGCTCGTAAATCGTCGGCGTGTCGGCGAGGCGCGGGTCTTTCTGCCGTCCGGTCTGGACGATGTTGCGGACGAATTTATTTTTATACCAGGTGAGGTAGGGCTCGCGGGCGAAAAACGCCTCGACGGTGAAGGCCCGGCAGTGGATCTCGCCGCGCTCGACCGCGAGGTCGATCTCCGGGCCGCCGGGATAGCCCGAGACCAGCTTGAACTTCGTCCCCAGGACGTCGGCGAACAGCCGGGGGAGAAAATAGGCCGACTCGGAGGTCGACTGCGTGCCGCAGCGGGGCGGCTCGGCGGCCTTGCGCACGTCGTCCATCGTCTTGTAGGGCGTGTCGGCGCGCATGTACATCTGGCTCTCGCCTTTGACCGGCGAGCCGATCCAGGTGAACTTGGGCCAGTCGTACTGGACTTCATCCTTCCCCAGGAGCTGGTCGAAGTAGAGCGACGGCACGATCGAGCCGATCAGCGTGAGGCCGTCGGGCTTGGCGGCCTTATAGACGTAGTTGGCCGCGATCTTGTGGCCCGCGCCCGGCATGTTTTGCGGCACCATGTCGGGGTTGCCGGGAATATGCTTCCCCATGTGCGCCGCCAGCACGCGCGCCCACTGGTCGTAGAGCGCCCCGGGCGTGGTGCCGATGACGACCCGGATCGTCTTCCCTTTGTAAAAAGTCTCCTCGGCGGCGTCCGCGGGAGCGGGCCCGAGGGCCGCGACGCAGAGCGCCGCGAGGGTCCAGAGAATATGCTTGCGGTGTTTCATGGGTTCTCCTCGTTTCGCAGCTCACCGCTTATCATAGCCGCGAGCCGGAGGGCAATCCTCGCCGGGCAGGGAAAATTTGCCCCGGCCCGCGGGCTGAAGTCTCCGCCCGTTCTGTGCTACGCTTCGACCGAGCTTTATCTTGCGCGAGGTATCCGACCATGACAACCACGGCCGCGGCCGCCGCCTTCGTCGAAAGCGTAAGCTACGATGCTATTCCAGCCGAGGCGCTCCGCGTCGGCGCGCGCTGCCTCCTCGACGGCCTCGGCCTTTTCGCCGCGGGCTCCGAGGAGCATTCCGTCGGCATACTCATCGATGTCGCCGAAGAAACGGCCGGCTGCCCCGAGGCGCTCCTGCTCGGGCGCGGCGCTAAAAGAGTCCCGGCGCCGATGGCGGCGCGCGTGCTCGGCACCGCCGGCCACGCCCACGACTGGGACGACAGCCAGGTGAGCCTCGACCCGGCGCACGTCTACGGCCTTTTGACCCATCCGACGATGCCGCCGCTCTCCAGCGCGCTCGCCGTGGCGCAGAAACTCGGCGGAGTGGACGGCAAAAAATTCATGCTCGCCTTTCTCGCCGGCTTCGAGGTCGAGTGCAAAATATCCGAATGGATGCGGCCCGACCACTACCTCCGCGGCATGCATTCGAGCGCGACGGTCGGGACCTTCGGCGCGTTCGCCGCGGCGGCGAAGCTGCTGGACCTCAAGGGCGAGCGGCTCCGCTCCGGCTTCGGCGTCGCGGCGAGCTTCGCCGCCGGCATCCGGTGCAACTTCGGCACCATGACCAAGCCGCTCCACGTCGGCCGCGCCGCGGAAAACGGCGTCACCGCCGCGCTGCTCGCGGCGCGGGGCTTCACCGCCGACCCGGATGCGCTCGACGGCCCGTGGGGGTTCTTCGCCGTCCAGGGCGGCGGCGCGAGCGAAGAAAAAATCTCCCAGGGCTTCGGCAAGACGTGGTCCATCGTCGATCCCGGAGTGTCGATCAAGCCCTATCCCTGCGGCGTGCTCACGCACCCGACGATCGATTTGATGCTCCGGCTCGTCCGCGAAAACGACCTCCAGCCCGGCGACATCGATACGGTTAGAGTTTATGCCGGGAGCAATATCTTGAATCCGATCCGCTACCCGATCGCGGCGAACCATTTGCAGGCGAAGTTTTCGCTGCCCGCGGCGCTGGCGATGATCGCGCTCGCGCGGCAGGCCGGCAAGCGCGAGTTCTCCGACGGCTTCGTCGGCGGCGCGGAGATGCAGGCGATGCAGCGGCGGATCGCGGCCGAGCTCGACCCGGAGATCGAAAAGCTCGGCTTCGACAAGATGCGCTCGCGCATCGTGATCCGCTCGAAAGACGGCCGCGCGGTCGAGGGCCGGGCGGACGAGCGCTACCGCGGCGGCCCGGAAAACCCGTTGACCGACAGCGATTTGGAGGCGAAGTTCCGCTCCTGCTGCGAGGGCGTCCTCGACGACAAGCAGCAGGCGGCGCTGATCGAGGCCGCGTGGTCGGTGGCGCGCCTCGATGACGCCGGCAGGCTGATGGAGATTCTAAACT
>DASWFA010000503.1:0-2303 GCA_036394475.1 Binatia bacterium | reverse complement strand
CGCTTCCCTTGAGCACGACCTCCTTGACCGGCGCCTGCTTGACGATCCGCGGCGCGATCGGACGGTCCATCGCCGCGCGCAGCTTCCGCTCGATCTCCCGATAATCCACTCCCAACCCCAGCGCCAGCCGCGTCCTCGACTGGAGCAGCCCGGAAGCGACCGGCATGGAATAACCGCGCACTTCGCTGAAGTAGAGCCCCTTTTCGGACTGCGGCACCAGGGCGGCGACGCTCCGCAGATCGACCGCGCGCGCAATCTCGACGAGCTCGCCGTGCTCGCGGAGCGTGTCCAGGAAGCCGCGAAAGCTAAACTCCATACGTTTCCCCCCAAAGGCTGCACCTTAGTCAACTGCTCGCTGCTTGACAAGCCGGCCGCGCGCGAGTACGCAGGAATCATGCGCCCATCGTTCGGCCTCACGCTCGCCAATCGCGGCGTCATCATCGGCGCGGTCAAGGTGAGCGATCTCCTCCGCATGACCGAGCAGGCCGAGGCCTCCGGGGCGTTCGACGCCGTCTGGGTGGGCGACAGCCTGCTCGCCAAGCCGCGCCTCGAATCGGTCGCCCTCCTGTCCGCGCTCGCGGCGGTGACGCGCAGAGTCCGCCTCGCCGTCGGCTGCATGGCGACCTTCGTCCATCGCCACCCGATTCTATTCGCCCAGCAATGGGCCAGCCTCGACGTCATCTCCGAAGGGCGGAGCTGGCTCGCCGTCTGCATGGGCGGCCCGGACGAGCAGAGCAAGGCGCAGGCGCTCGAGCACAAGGTGATGGGCATCCAGGCCAAGGAGCGGCCGGCGCGGATGATCGAAGGCATCGAGATCCTGCGCAAGCTGTTCGCCGAAAAAAACGCCTCGCACCAGGGCCGCTTCTACCAATTCGAGGGCGTCACGCTGGAGCCGCGGCCGGTGCAGCAGCCCTGCCCGATCTGGATCGCCAGCAACCCCACCGGACTCACCTGGAAGGACGGCGCGAGCGCGCCCAACGAAGTGATCGAGCGGAGCTTCCGCCGCGTGGCGCGCTACGCCGACGGCTGGATGACCAACAAGGTGAGCCCGGCGGAGTTCCGGCGGCAGTGGGCGCGCATCCTCGAGATGGCGCGCGAAGAGAGGCGCGACCCGGCGAAGCTCGGCAACGCGCTCTACCACAACATCAACATCCAGCCGGACCGCAAGGCCGCGCTCGCGGAGAGCAAGGCATTTCTCGACAAGTACTACACTTCCAACTTCAGCGATGCCTTCGTCGAAGGCTTTACCACCGCAGGGAGTCCGGAGGAATGCATCCGGGAATTAAAGGACTACTTTAACTCCGGCCTGCAGCACATCACGCTCCGCCTGACTTCGTGGGACCAGCAGGGGCAGCTCGCGCGCTTCCTGAACGAAGTCGTCCCGGCTTTCGCCTGAATCCTTCATGCTTCTCGGCATCGACCACATCGTCATCGCCGTCCATGATCTGGAGCGCGCGAGTCATGATTACGCGCGGCTGGGCTTCACCGTGGTCGCCGGGGGCAGGCATCCGGTCGGGACTTATAACGGGCTCATCGCTTTCGCCGACGGCTCCTACATCGAGCTGATTTCGTTCTACCGCGAGAACCGGGAGCACCGCTGGTGGGCGGCGCTCGAGCGGGGCGAGGGGCTGGTGGATTTCTGCATGCAGACCGACGACCTCTTGGGCGACGCCGCCAGGCTCCGCGCCGCGGGAGTCGATATCGACGATCCGGTCCCCTGGTCGCGCGCGCGGCCGGACGGCTACCAGCTCAAATGGCTGCTGGCGCTGGCGCGCGGCGCCCATCGCGGCGTCGCGCCGTTTTTGATTCAGGACGTGACGCCGCGCGAAGAGCGGGTCCCGCGGGACATCGAGCACGCGAACGGCGCGCGCGGAATCGGCGCGGTGGCCGTTGCGGTGGACGATCCGCGGACGGTACGAAAGTGGTACGAAGCGGCGGCGGCGTCCGCCGGGACGCCGGTGGAGCGGCCGGAGATCGAGGCCGCTGGAATATTTTTCAAGATCGGGCCGCACCGGCTGGAGCTGCTCACTCCCGCCGGCAATTCCGGGCCGGTGGCCGAGCGGCTAAAAACGCGCGGTCCTTCTCCGTTTGCGGCGACATTGAAAGCAAAAACAAAAGCGCCCGTAGATTCGGCTCTCACCCACGGCGCGGCGCTCTCGTTCGAGCCTTGAAAGGCATGCGCGAACGAAAAACGCCGCTCCATGGATCCATGGAGCGGCGCTTTTATTTATCGATGCCGGTTGGTTGCTAATTTTCCCTGCGCTTGCGCGCGACGAAAAATCCTCCCGCGGCGACCAGGGCGA
>DASWFA010000502.1:0-2039 GCA_036394475.1 Binatia bacterium | reverse complement strand
TCGGTGTCATGGAATTTTCCGAGATGGCCGGCGAGCGAATCCACGGACGACGCGGCGAGGTTCTCCGTCTCGACGCCGGCTGCGCGCAGGCGCTCGATGCCTCGCTTGATCGCCGTTTCCCGCGTGTCCTTTTTAGCCACTGCTAAGTCTTCCCGGGGATCTATCTCAATTTTACTTTATCAGGAGGTCGAATATTTTTCTTGAGACCGCTCACAAGGTCCCAAATGCAAGGCGCGCGAAGGCCGACGAGCGCAGGCGTACTCTTTTTGTACGTCGAGCGAGACGGGACTCGCGCAACGCCGTAGATGGGCCTTTATGGCCGGCCTGCTATATTTTTAACAGGTCGGATTTTTTGCCCGGCCGCCCCGCGATCGTGAAGTTGGGCCACTCCTCGACGTTGGCGCCGCGATAGTTCTCGCGCACCCACTTGTCGATGTCGCCCGCGCGCGCGAACCAGACTTTGCCGTGGCCCTTGGCGTAGCGGATGAACTCGCGCAGCAGGATCGCCCGGAACGGCCGGCCGCCGACGAACGGGTGGTTGCCCCAGATCATGAATTTGGGATCGCTCTCCCCTTCTTCGTAGAGGCAGTCGAAGGTGTCCTTCCACATCTGCAGGAGATCGCGCGGCGTGCGGCCCGAGCGCTGGTAGCTCGAGTAGTCGTTCAGGTCGGTGAAATAGGAGAGCACCGTCAGGTCTTGGTTCTTGACCTTGAGCGTATAGGGCGTCTCCTCGTGCTGCGGGTCCATCCAGTAGGTGTAGCCGAGCTCGGCGATGATCTCGACGGTGTCCGCTCCCGGCGCCACGCCGGTCGAGAGATAGCCTTTCGGCGCCCGGCCGGCGACGTCCTTGACGATTTTGACGGTGCGCTCGAGGTCTTTTTTCTCCCGGTCCCTTTTTTTCATGTAGCTGTAGTCGTGGATCCACGTCTCCGTGCCGATCTCGTGCCCGTCCCGGACGGCCTCCTTGATCACGTCCGGATAGTTCTCGACCGTGATGCCGGTCGGAAACCAGGTCGTCCGGATGCCCTCCTTGCGGAACATGTCGAGAAAGCGGAACACGCCCACGCGCTCGCCGAACTCGCGGTCGGTGATGCTCGACAGGCTTTTTTTCGTCACCGCGTCTTTCGGATAGCCGCGCCGGTTCTCCTGCTGCTTGGAGGCGGCGCCGCCCAGGTCTTCGGGCCAGGTCTCGAACGCGACGCACGGCGTGATCGCGATGCGCGCCCCGTCGGGCCACTTGATCGGCTGTCGTTTGCGCTTCATGGTTGCCTCCTGCTGTTGAAATGCCCCTACATTTGTCACAATCGCTCCGACTTTCCAAGCCGTCGCAATAGTGCGAGCGAGGCACGCCGGTGGACTTATGCCAGGGGGTAGGATAGGAGAACTTTTAAACGGTTTGCCGGCCGGTCAAAAAGGTCTCGGATGCAAGGCGCGCGCGCGGCCGACGAGCGCAGGCGTGCTTTTTTCAGTACGTCGAGCGAGGCGGGACTCGCGCAACGCAGCAGACGAGCCTTTTTCAACGGCCCGCCAAGGAGGACATTATGGGAATCAAGGTCGAGGGCGTGACCCACTGGTCGATTCCGGTGAATAATCTGGAAGAGTCGGAAAAATTCTACGGCGAGGTCCTCGGCCTGGAGCCCAAGGGCCGGCTGGGAAACTCGATGATGTCCTGCTTCGCCGCCGGCGGCCACTCGATCCTCCTGTGCCAGCGGAAAGAGCCCGTCCGGCGAACGCCCGAGCAGGACAACCGCCTGCACCACGCCTTCGACGTGGGCCCGGACACTTTCGCGGCCGCCTGCAAGCTCTTCCACCAGACCGGCGTCGAGATCGCCGAGGCGATCGTCTACCGCGGGCGCGGCCACTTCACCGGGAGGGAGCTTTACTTCCTCGACCCCAGCGGCAACATGCTCGAGCTGCGCGACCGGACGTGGACGACCGGCATGCCGACGCCGACGTACGAGGAAATCGTCAAATCATAAAACAGTTTCAAGCTTCGCGTTTGAGATCAACAGGGCATCGATCCACTTAAAATCCACTCA
>DASWFA010000501.1:0-8549 GCA_036394475.1 Binatia bacterium | reverse complement strand
GGGCGGGTGATCGAGCAGCTGGACGGCGCGGGGGCGATCAGCCCGACGATCTTGAACCGCCTCATCGGCCGGCACCTGGCGGATAATTACCCCCGCGATCGCGGCATCCTGAAATCCGCCTATCTCCACAACGTGCCCGTCTTCGTGCCCGCTTTTGTGGATTCGGAGCTCGGGAACGATCTCTACATCCACAACCTCAATCGAAAAAAGCGCGGCCAAAAGCCGATTCTCGTCGATCTCGAGCTCGACAGCAAGGAGCTGATCCGGCTCGTGACGGAGGCCAAGCGGTTCGGGATCTTTACCATCGGCGGCGGCGTGCCGCGGAACAACGTGCAGAACGTCGCGCCGCTGATCGAGATCATCAACGAGCGGATGGGGCCGGTTTATCCGAACCGCCGCTTCACGTATGGCATCAGGATCTGCCCGGACAAGCCGCACTACGGTCATCTCTCCGGCTGCACCTATTCCGAAAACGAATCCTGGCGCAAGGCCGAGAAAGACGGCATCTACGCCGAGATCCAGGCCGACGCGACGCAGGTGTGGCCGTTTCTGGTCAAACACCTCCTCGACAAGGGGCCGATAGCCAAGAGCGCCGGCGAGCCGTGAGCTCCGGGAGTCGCCGGCGCGCGGCCCGGCGCCTATAACTGTTCTTTGATCGGGGAAGCGAAGAGGTCGAACAACCGCTCGGTCATTCCCCGCGACTGCCACTCTTGGTAGCTGATCTCTTTCGAGTATCTCAGGTCCTGCTGAAAAATTTCTTCAAGACGGGAGGCGATGGCCGCATCGTAGACCGTGAGGTTCACCTCCTGGTTCAGGGCGAAGGACCGGTTATCGAAGTTCGAGCTGCCCACCGTGGCCCAGACGCCGTCCACGACCATCGTTTTGGCGTGCAGCAGGGCCGGCTGGTATTCGAAAATCTTGACTCCCCCCAGTAACAGCAGGCCGTAGCTGCCGCGGCTTACCGTATAAGCGAGCTGGTTGTCGATCTTGCCGGGCGCCAGCACGTTGACCCGCACGCCGCGTCTCACGGCCTTCACCAGCGCCTCGGTCATGTTGTCGTCCGGGATGAAATAGGGATTGGTGATGAGGATCGACTTCCGCGCCGCGTTGATCGAGAGCAGAAAGAGCATGTAGTTCTGAAAGCTGCCGCCGAGCGGCGAGCTCCGGACGATCTGCCCCGACACGTTGCCTTTCGATTCGAGCCGGGGAAAATAGCCGTCGCCCCCGAGCGCGATCCCGGTCGTTTCGAGCCAGCTCTCGGCGAAGGCGGACTGCAGGAACTTCACCACCGGGCCTTCGATGCGGACGTTGGTGTCGCGCCAGTGCTCCGGCGTGCGCCCGTTGCCGGTCCAGGCCTCGCTGATGCCGTAGCCGCCGGTGAAGCCGACGCGGCCGTCGATCACGAGGACGCGCCGGTGGCTCCGGTAGTTGTAGCGCAGCAGCTGCCACCACAAGACGATTGCGGGGGCTTCGATGCGGCGAAAAAATTCCACGTGGCAGCCGGCGTCGCGCATCGAAGCGATGACCTCGGAAGGGGCCTTGCTCGCGCCCTGGGCGTCGAGCAGCAGGTTGACCTCGATCCCGGCCCGGCAGCGTTCCGCGAAGGCCTGGGTCAGATCGCGCGTGATCGAGCCTTCCTCGAAGAGATACTGGGCGAAGGTGACGGTCGATTTCGCCTTTCGGACCTCGCCGAGCATCGCCGGAAACGTCTCGTCGCCGTCGAGCAGGATCTGGATTTGATTCCCGCCCGTGATCGGCGCGTCCGTGTGCGCCTCGATCGTCGGAAAAAAAGTCGGCTCGCCGAGGGTGATCTCCGGGATTTTCTGGATCGTGAGAACCTTGGCGCAACCCGCCAACAACAACACCGCCAGCAGCCATTTTGTGCGTGTCATAAAGGTATGTGGCGGATAAGGAGGTGAATTTCAAGACACCTGTATCGGGTTATTCCCCTATGTCTCAGGCTTCAGGCGTTTGCTATCCTGGAATCGCTTCGGAGGAGTGGAGCCTGGTGGCAAAACCATCGGTCGTGATCGTCGGCGCCGGGCTGGCGGGTCTCGCCGCCGCGCTCGAACTCGCAAGGCGCGGCTTTGGCGTATCGGTGTTCGAGGCCCGCGAGCGCGCCGGGGGCCGGGTCTGGACGCTCCGCGACGGCTTCCGCGGCATGCACGCCGAGGCGGGCGGCGAATTCATCGACGACGATCAAGATGAGATTCGCAAATTGGCACGGCAATTCGGTCTCGGCGAAACGCGCGTGCTCCGGGGCGGCTTCTCGCACTATCGCCTCGGCGACGACGGGCGCCGGCGCATGCGCTCCGCCGCGGTCGGATGGAGGCGCACGGAACGGGCGCTCGGCCCGCTCGTGCGCGCCTACCGCCTGAACGGTGAAGAGTGGGACGGCCCGATCGCCGCCGCGCTCGCGCGCCGTTCGGTCGCCGGCTGGCTCGACGCGATCGGCGCATCGATCGATCTGCGGGCCACCGCGGCCGCCATGCGGGGTTTTTATGCCGCCGATCCGGACGAGCTGTCGCTTTTAGTCCACGTGGAGCAGTTCGCCGCCGGGGCGAACCCCGCCGAGCGCGCCCTGTATCGTCTTCGCGGCGGCAACGACCGCCTGCCCGAGCGCATGACCAGGGCGATCGGGACGCCCGTTCGCCTGGGCCACATCGTCCGCCGCATCGTCCAGACTCGAAGCGGCGTGCGCGTGACCGTCCAGGACCGGCGCGGCCGGCGGACGGAGGTCGCGGCCGGCTATGCGATCGTGACGGCGCCGGCGCCGCTCGCCGCCGAGATCGAGTATGCCCCCCCTCTGCCCCAGACCCAGCGTGCCGCCTTCGTCCGGCTCCGCTACGGGCGCGCGACTAAGACGCTGCTCGAGTTCGACCGCCATCCCTGGCGGCGCTCCGGGCGCCCCCGCGCGTGCGCGACCGACCTCGATCTCGGCGCGGTCTGGGATGCAAGCGAGGAGCGGCGCGGCCCGCGCGCTATCCTGACGCTGCTCGCCGGCGGGGCGGCGAGCGACGCGACCCGGGCGCTTCTGGCCTCCGGAGGACCCGATCCGCTGGTCGCCCGCCTGGGCTTTTTCGGCATTGGGCGCGCCCGGCTGATCGCCGCGCAAAGCGTCAGCTGGGAAGCCGATCGCTGGGCGCGCGGCGCCTACGCGTTCTTCGATCCGTCGTTTCCGCCGGCGGCGCGCCCGCTGCTCGCGCTGCCCTGGCGGCGCGTTTTCTTCGCCGGCGAGCATACCAGCCTCAAGTGGCAGGGCTACATGAACGGCGCGGTGGAGAGCGGGATGCGCGCCGCCGAGGAGGTTTTCATCAGCGATAAAAACGAATAGAGCAACGTCGGCTCCTGTCTTTTAATGCCTCCGTTTTCCTGTCAGTCTTTAAGCATCCATTAAAGCTTGTAAAGCTTGTAAAGCTCGCGTCGAAAGGCATCGGTGAAGGGGAAAACAACCGGGAAAAAAGGCCGGCCGCGGATCTGGCTGGTCGTGGGGGTGCTGGTCGCGCTCGTCGCCATGACGGCGGCCTGGCGATGGACCCCGCTGGCCGAGCAGATCGACATCCGCAAAATCACGGCCTGGGCGGTTTCCTTGCGCGACAATCCGGCGCGCTCCGTCATTATCCTCGGCGCCTATCTCGTCGGCAGCCTGGTGTCCTTCCCGGTAACGCTTCTCATCCTGGCGACCGCCATCGTTTTCGGCCCGTTGGTCGGATCGGCCTATTCCTTCGCCGGCTGCCTCCTGGGCGCCGCCGCGACCTATGCCGTCGGGTATCTGATGGGCAAGAGCCTCGTGCAGCGCCTCGCGGGCCGCAAATGGCGGCGGGTGGAAAAAGCCGTCGGCCAAACCGGGGTCATGGCCGTCGCCGCCTTGCGCCTGCTCCCCGTGGCGCCGTTCACCATCGTCAATATAATCTCCGGCGCCGTCAAGATACCGGTCTGGAATTACTTCCTGGGCTCGCTGATCGGCCTGGCGCCGGGGATTATTATCATCAACTTTTTCACGCACCAGTTCGCGCGCGCGGTGCGCCACCCCGGCCCGGGCAGCTACGCTCTGCTGGGCGCGTCGGTCGCGGTCGCCGCGCTGGGAATCCTCTGGCTCCGGCGCAAGGTCGCGGAAGCTTCGTGAGATTTATTTAA
Organism: Binatia bacterium; assembly: GCA_036394475.1. Lineage (GTDB taxonomy): Bacteria > Desulfobacterota > Binatia > UBA9968 > UBA9968 > JAJPJQ01. The sequence goes on along the minus strand of DASWFA010000501.1, from coordinate 4,412 downwards.
GCGCGCGATTTATTTTCTTGCCACGAAAGCGTCTATCTGTTATGCCGGAATTGAATTGCCTAGCTCTTTAAATATTTCATCCTATCGCTTCCGCTTGCGGCAAGGGCTCGCGCGCGCGACGGACCGGCGGTTGGCCGTGCTGGCGCGCGAATGGATGACGATCCGGCGCTGCCACCTCTTGGCGGTTTTATTGTTGCTGTTCGCGCTGCAGCAAGGCCAGGCGATGCGTTCCGCCCCCCGCGCCCCGGCCTTTAGGGCCGTGACGGCCGAAGCCCCGAAGCCGGCGGCTGTCGAGCAGCCCGCGCCCGTTGAAACGATAGCCGGGAAAGCGAACGGGCGGGACCCGGCGCCGGCGCGGCAGCGCACCATGCCGCCCGTTTCGTCGTCCGCGCCGGTAGCTCCCGAAAGCGGCCGTCCTGCCGGAAAAGCCCCCGAGGCTCCGCCGGAGCCGACCCTGAAAGGCCCGCCGCCGGAGTCGTTCCTCGCCGCGCCGGAAACCGAGCTGGCGATGCTGGGCACGAAGTACGACACGGTCGTGCAATCGAGAACCTCCGGCCCGAGCCTCCAGCTGGCGTGGGAGTACCGGCAAAACCCGCAGGGCAAGATCGTCGGCTTCGAATTTTCCAACCGAGGCGGCAACCGGATACTTCCCCAGCTCTACAACGTCGACAAGAATTTATTCTTCACCAGGGATTTTCAGTTCCGCTTCGACGATCGCGCCCGGCAGGACATTCATCTTTTCGTCACCGACTGGGCGCCTTCGCGGGACAAGCAGTTCCGGCTGAGCGAGCTCATGAACAGCGTCCTGCATTTCTTCCCGAGGAAGTATATTCCGGCGATCGCTCTTTCGGGCGGGCGCTCGGTCGTGACGCTGCCCACCGGCGAGGGGGTCGAGTTCGATTTAATGACGCGCGAGATCATGGGCGGGGCGTTCGCCGAAGCCCCGGTCGATCTCAATCCCGACAAGTCGGCGCGCCGGTTCGCCGGCATCGATTACGTCGGCAAGGGGCTGATCGTCCGGGCCGACGCGCGCGGGACCGACCCCAGGTTGGGAACGACGGCGACCATCTCCAGCGCCCCGGCGGCGGATTGCGCCGGGTCCGGCTGCCGGAAAATCTGCCGGGTGCCGTCCCAGGAGCTCTGGGAGCAGAAAGGCGCCGTCCATTTCAAGTTTTCCTCCGACGAGGATTTCGACCGTTACCTCGCCGCCCGCTGCGGCTTCGGCATCCCCAAAACCGGCGCCGATTCCGAGATCGCTCTTCAATAGCTCCTCCGATAGCTTCTCTTGCGCCGCCCCGGGGCGCCTAAAGTTGCCGCCGGTCCGGCCGATACTTTCCGTTAGGAGGCCAGGCGGTGACGATTACAGCGGTGCAGCCAAACGAAGCGACCCCTCAGGACAACGTTCGCAAATACTTCCGGGAGGTGATGGCGAAGTATCAGCTGCCGCCGCTCCCGATGGCCGCGAGCAAGGTCCTCAGCATGATCGAGGACCCGGATCTGAGCATCCGGGAAATCTGCCGGGTGTTGTCCGACGACCCGGCGCTGGCGGCCCGGGTGCTGGCGATCTCCCGCTCCGCCCACTACGCGCAGCGCAACATGCCGAAAAATTTACAGGGAGCCATCCAGGTCGTGGGGCTTCATTCGCTGCGCTACATCCTGATCGCCGCGGCGACCCAGAGCCTTTTTATCGCCAACCATCAAATCTCGGGCAAGCTGTGGTCCCACTCCCTGGCGGTGGCCCTGACCGCGCGCATCTTGTCCGAACGGGTGGATTTCCCGGACGGCGACCAGGCTTTTTTGACCGGCCTGCTGCACGACGTCGGCGAGATGATCCTCTGCCACGGCGATCCGGCGGCGTTCGAGCGCCTTCTCGTCGAGGTGCAGGAAAAAAAGCTGTCGCTGGTGGAAAAAGAAAAAGAGACCTACGCGTTCGACCACGCCTTTATCGGGCTCGCCCTTTTCGATTCCTGGAACATCGACTCGGAGATCGGCCAGGCGATCTTCAAGCACCACGAGGCGGAGGGGAGCGGCGCTCCCGGCGATCTGACGACGATCCTGCGCCTGGCGGATTTCCTCGCCTTCAAGGCCGACCTGGGCTTTTTCTCCGAGCCGCCGGCGGCTCCGCCGGAGGTCTTCGAGGCTTTCGGCTGCGGCGACGAGGCGTCTACGGCGGCGACCCTCGAGGAGGTGCGCCAGGCCTTCGAGGCCGAGAACGCCCTGTTCCAGACGAGCTAGCCGGCCTTCCGCCGGTCCCATCGGGGCTCCTTTTGCCCTTTTTCCCGTCTTCGTATAGAATCCCGGAAATTTCCTCGCGAGTCGGGAAGGCGGTCGTATGCAACGGACTCTTCGCTCGGTTCTTTCCGGGATTTGCCTGTTTTTCGTTTTTCCCGCCGCCGCCGCCTTCGGCGCCGCCGCCCCCGCGCGGGTCAAGATCGGCACGGCGTCGATCACCGCGAGCACGCTCACGCTCTGGATCGCCGACGAGCAGGGCATATTCAAAAAGAACGGCATCGAGGCCCAGACCATCCTCATCCGCGGCGGGCCGACGATGATGGCGAGCCTGGTGGCGGGGGACACGCAGGTCGCCTTTACCACCGGCATCCCTTTCCTCGGCGCCGCGGCCCAGGGAACCGAATTCAAGATGCTCACCTGCATCTCCGACAAGGTAAGCTGGAAGCTGATGGCGCTGCCGGCGATCAAAAAGCCCCAGGACTTGCGCGGCAAGCGCATCGGCGTGCAGACCATCATCGGCAGCACCTGGATGAACTCCATGCTCGCGCTCGAGCAGCTGGGGCTCGATCCCAAGCGGGACAATATAACGTTTCTGCCGACGGGCGACCCGGTCACCATGGCGCGCTCCATGGAGGCGGGCCGGATCGACGCGGCGGTGCTCGACCCCGTCTTGAGCCGGCAGCTCGGCGCCAAGGGGTTTACGATGCTGGTGGACCTGTTGAAGGCGAACGTTTATTTTCCCGGCCTCGGCGTGGGCGTGACCAAGGCCTACCTCGATCAGCACGTCGATACGGTGGAAAAGGTCGTCACCGCCCTGACCGAGAGCCTCGCCTTCGTGCTCCAGCCGGCGAACAAGCAGGCGGTGCTGAAGAGCATGATGAAAAACATGCGCCTCACCGAAGTCGCCGCGGCGGAAGAGGGCTACCAGGATCAGCTCGCGACGCTCAACCGCAAGCCCTATCCGACGCTCGAGGGGCTGAAGAACGCGCAGAGGCTTATGGGGACGCAGAACCCGCGCATCGCCGCCATGAAGGTCGAGCCGCTGGTCGAGCCGCGCTTCATCCGCAAGCTCGACGAGAGCGGCTTCATCGACCGGCTGTACGGCGGCCACGCGGAGAAATAAAAGTCTTAGCGAAAGCCGCCGTAGGTCGCGTAGTTGGTGAACTTCCAGAAGACGTCGACGTCGTGGAACCCCGCCGCGCGGAGCCAGCCGAGCTCGTCCTCCATCAAACCGTTGTAGTGCGCCCCGTGCGGCAGCCGCGCTCCCTGGGGCGCCTCGGGCGCCGCGTCTCCCGCCGGCGGGTCGACCCAGCGCTTGCGGGTCCGGCGGTACATTCCCCGTAGCGCCTCGCTCCCCGGCTTGAAGCTGTCGGCATTGATAAAGCAGCCGCCCGGGCGGATGAGGCCGTGGACGTCGCGGAACAGCCGCCGCCGCTCTTCGTGCGTCAGGTGGTGCAGCGCCCGCGCCGAGATCACCGCGTCGAAGGGGCCCGGGATCAGCTTCAGCCAGCCCGCCGAGTCCAGCGGCCCGCGGACGAACTCCATGCGCCCGCCGAGCCCGGCGCTCCGCTCGCGGCCGAGCTTGATCATCTCTTCCGACCCGTCCAGGCAGACCGCGCGGGCGCTCGGCCGGTCGGCGAGGACGGCCGCGGCGAGCGCGCCGTAGCCCGCGCCCAAGTCGAGCAGGCGGAGCGGCTGGTCTTTGGGCTGCGGCAGCATGAAAACGACGGTCTTCATCTGCATCTCGCGGATCGACTTCTCCCGGTCCGTCCCTTCGTCCCAGCTAGCGATGAAGCCGGCGTCTTCCCAGGCCGAGCCGGCGCTTTCGTTTGGTCTGCGCGGTTCCATGAATCCTCCAGAAGGCACAGGTCAACATCCTAGCCCGGCGCGGAATTGTCAAGCGGCGGTCCGGCCTGGGCGGCATCGCGGCGGGACGGAGGGGGCTCAGACGCGATCCACGGGCGCGAGGTCCGGCGCGCTCGCGGCGGCGGACGGTCGAGGTCCCGCAATGGCGGCTTCCACGTGGCGGAGAAATTCCCGGGACGCGTCGCGCCAGGTATGGCGCAGCGCGTAGGCGCGCACGGCGGCGCCGTCGAGCCCGGCGGCGGCCAATGCGGCGGCGCCGAGGTCCTCGTCGAGAATCCCGGTGACGCCGTTCTCGATTACGTCCGCCGGACCGG
>DASWFA010000500.1:0-1647 GCA_036394475.1 Binatia bacterium | reverse complement strand
CGACGCGGGCGGCGGCAAAAATCCCGCCAGCGCGATCAGGAAAAGCACGCCGCGCGCAGGGATCGTGAGTCTTCCTAAGCGGGGAAAGCCGTCACCACTCATCGTCCGCGCCGCCGGCCGCCGCCTCGCCGCTCTTCTCCGCCTTCGCTCTCATTTCCTCCGCCTTGATCCCCTCCGCCTTCGGGCCGAAAACCTGGATCGGGTCCTGGCCCGCTTTCAACGCCGCGGCGACCCGGTCGAGCGCCAGAAAGCGCTCGGGCGCGGTGGGATGCGTGGAGAGGAATCCTCTTTCCATGCTGCCGGGCATTTCCACGGCGATGCGCCGGAAGACTTCTTTGCCCTCGTCGACATTGTAGCCCGCCCGGTAGGCCCAGATGAGGCCGTAAAGATCGGCCTCGCGCTCGCGGTCGCGGTCGAACTTGGACGTGGCTAGCTGGATCATGCGCTGGGCCAACTGCGCCGCGAGATCGCCGCCGAAAACCCCCGCGGGAATCGTCAGCGCGGTGGCGACGATGTCCTGCGCCAAGCCCTGCCGGATGTGGCCCCGGAGCGCGTGGCCCATCTCGTGGCCGAGCACGGCGGCGAGCTCGTCGTCGCTCTTGACGAAGCGCAGCATCCCGCGCGTGACCCATACCGAATAGCCGTCGGTCCAGGCGTTGACCGCGTCGAGATTGATGCGCGACGAGCGCACCTGCTCGCTGTTGGCGGCGAAGATGAAGCGGATCACGGTCTGCGTGCCGGTCGCCTCCAGCAGACGGCTGGCGATCTCCTCGACCCGGTCCTGCTGCTTTTGCTGCCAGACCTTCGATTCCGCCTCCAGCTCTTCCTTGATCTTTTTTTCTTCTTCCGAGGTGATCCGCGGCACGGTGTTGACGCACGCGCTGAGCGCGCAGAGAAAGGCTGCCGCGGTGAGATATCGCCTGGCGGGATGCATGGTTGTGCCGCTCCTAACCTAGCACAGTAACCCGCCGGAATAATAGGGCAATTCGCGCGCGTTTTCCAGCGTCGGCCGGCCTTGACTTGCCGGGAGTTGCCAGATACAGAGTATTGAAACTTGGTTACGGGGGTTGGATATTATGGCGGATAAGGCGCTGGATTATCGGGCGGACAATGGGGTGGCGTTGCTGGAGTTGAACCGGCCGCCGGTCAACAGCTACACGCACGAGCTTTTGCGCGAGCTGGACGACGCGATCCTGCAGGCGCGCTTCGACGACGCCGTGCATGTCATCGTGATCACCGGCAAAGGGGAAAAGTTCTTCTCCGCCGGCGCCGACATCAACATGCTCGCCAACAAGCCCCTGTCTTTCAAGAACAACTTCGCGCTGCACGGCCACGAAGTGCTCATGCGCCTGGAAAACACGCCCAAGCTCGTGATCGCGGCGGTCAACGGCCACGCCGTCGGCGGCGGGCTCGAGATCGCGATGGCCTGCGACATCCGCATCGCCAAGAAAGAGGGCGGCAAGCTCGGCCTCGCCGAGATCAATCTCGGCGTCATGCCCGGCATGGGCGGCACGCAGCGGCTGCCGCGCCTGGTCGGCAAGGGGCGCGCGATGGAGCTCTGCGCCACCGGCCGGACGATCGCCTTCGAGGAGGCGCTCGAGATGGGGCTCGTCAATTTCATCTACGAAAAGGAAAACTTCGTCGATC
>DASWFA010000499.1:0-7328 GCA_036394475.1 Binatia bacterium | reverse complement strand
CGAAAACAAGAAGCTCCATTTCGAGTGGCAGCAAGGGAGCCTGTTCGCGGTCCCGCTCAACTCCTGGCATAAATTTTACAACGGCAGCCGGGAGCCGGTGCTCTTCCTCGCCGTCACCAGCGCGCCGATGATGATCGACCTGCTGCACGATCCGGATTTTATCTTCGGCTGCGACTACGCCTTCGACCAGCGGTTCGACGGGCGCGAGAACTACTTCGTCACCGAGAACAAGCGCGAGGAGCGCGGCGGCTTCATCTCGTGGGAGACCAACTTCATCGCCGACGCGCGCAGCTCGCTGGTCGACAGCGCGGAGCACAAGGGCGCGGGCGTGCACATCACCGCCTTCGACATGGGCGGCAGCACGCTCGTCGGCCACATCGCCGAGTGGCCCGTCGGCCGCTACCACAAGGCGCACTACCACCAGGGCGGCGCGATCCTTTTGATCCTGCGCTTCGAGGGCTACACTCTCATGTGGCCGCAGGAGGCGGGCGAGCGGCCCTACAAGAGCGGGCGCGGCAAAGACGTCATCAAGGTCGACTGGCGCGAGGGCAGCGTCTTCAGCCCGCCGACCGGCTGGTTTCATCAGCACTTCAACACCGGCAAGGAACCGGCACGGCAGCTCGCGTTCCGCTACAGCGGGCAGTCGGGCAAATATCTCCTCGGCATCGCCAAGGCGCTCAACCGCGAGGGCGTGCGCACCAACACGCGCGAGGGCGGCACGCTGCTCGAATACGAGGACGAGGACCCGCAGCTCCGGATCGACTACGAAGCGGCGCTAAGGAAAATCGGCGTGGCGATCGAGATGCCGCCGCTCAGCTATAGCAGCCGGTCATGAGACGCATCTTATTTTTCGCGGCGCTTTTGCTCGCCGCGCAGACGATCGCGCCCCGCGCTTCGTTTTCCCAGCCGAAGCCGGGCGAATGGGAGCGCGCGGTCGAGCTGGCCAAAAAAGAAGGCAAGGTCGTGATCTCGATTCCGGCCACGACCGAGCTCCGGCAGGCGCTGGAAGAGAATTTCAAGAAGCGCTTCGGCATCAACGTGGAATCGGTCCCGGCGCGCGGCTCGGCGGTGATCCGGAGAATCGTGGACGAGAACAAGGCCGGCGTCGGCTACTTCGACCTCCACATCGGCGGCAGCGAGTCCATCGTCACGGGCCTGCTGCCCGAAAACGTCCTCGAGCCGATCGAGCCGTGGATGCTTCTCGCGCAGGTGAAAGACCCCAAGCAGTGGTGGGGCGGCCACATCTGGATCGACAAGGCGAAGCGCTACGTCTACGCCTTCCAGGCCTACCAGACGGAAAACATCTGGTACAACACCGATCTGATGAAACCCGAAGAGGTCCGCTCGTTCGACGATCTGTTGAACCCCAAATGGCAGGGCAAGATCGGCATTTTGGACCCGCGCACGCCCGGCTCGGGCGCCTCCATGTGGTCGTACCTGCGCGACACCAAGGGCGAGGAGTATATGAAAAAGCTCGTCGCGCAGAAGCTCCAGCTCGGCCGCGACCAGCGCCTGCTGTCGGAAAACCTCGCCAAGGGAAAGTCGAGCCTGGTGATCGGCCTCACCTATTATTCCGTCGCGCCTTTCGTCAAGGCGAGCCTCCCGGTCAAGCCGCTGCCCAACCCGCGCGAAGGCGTCTACGTGAGCGGCGGCAGCGGCCATCTGGTGATCGTCAAGAACCCGCCGCACCCGAACGCGACGAAAGTGTTCGTCAACTGGCTTTTGAGCAAGGAAGGCCAGGAGCTGTTCTCACAAGTCATCGGGCAGGCGACGCGCCGGCTCGACGTCGACGTGCGGGCGCTCAGGTCCGTCGGCGTGACGGCCGCCAAGGATTCGATAACTTTGGATCAGTATTATAAGTTGGAAAACCAGTCGGAGAAGAAGGTCATCGAGTCGCGCGACCCCGGCGCGGAGCTGGCGCGGAAATTATTGGATTAAAAAATACTTCAAGGAGATCTTATGGGCTACACGGATTTACGGGAATGGCTCGAGCAGGTCGACGCGATGGGCGAGCTGTCGCGCATCGACGGCGCCGACTGGGACCTGGAGATCGGCGCGCTGACGGAGGTCGCCGGGCGCGGCCGCGACGCCTCGGCGCTCCTGTTCGACAATATCAAGGACCACCCGCCGGGCTACCGCGTGCTCGTCGGCATGATCGAGTCGCTCAAGCGCGCCGCGCTCACCACCAACCTGCCGACCGACATCACGCGCGACGGCTTCATGGCCGCCTGGAAAGAGCGCCTGAACAAGCCGGTCATGATCCCGCCGCGCTTCGTCGACCGCGGCCCGGTGATGGAGAACACGTTCACCGGCAAAGACATCGATATTTTGAAGCTCCCGGTGCCGCGCTGGCACGACCGCGACGGCGGCCGCTACATCGGCACGGCGCACGTCGTGATCACGCAGGACCCGGACGAGAACTGGATCAACATGGGCGTCTACCGCGTCATGGTCCACGACCGCGACCGGCTCGCGCTTTACATCTCGCCCGGCAAGCACGCGCGCATCCACCGGCAAAAAAACTTCGACCGCGGGAAGCCCCTCAAGGTCGCCATCGCCTTCGGCGAGGACCCCCTGCTCTTTCTCCTCGCCGCACGCGCGCTGCCCTGGGGCACGCAGGAGCTCGACTACGCCGGCGGCATCAAGGGCGCGCCGATCGACGTGATCCGCGGCGAGTTCACCGGGCTCCCGATCCCGGCGGCGGCGGAGATTGCGATCGAAGGCGAAGTCGATCCCGAGGAGATGAAGGAAGAAGGGCCGTTCGGCGAGTGGACCGGCTACTACGCCAGCGGCGAGCGAAAAGAGCCGGTCTTGAAGATCAAGTCGTTCATGCATAGAAACGATCCGATCATCACCGGCGCGCCGCCGTTTCGCCCGCAGCCGGGCGCCGACAACTGCCCCGCGCTGCTGCGCGCGGCGTTCATCTGGGACTCGATGGAAAAGGCCGGCGTGCCGGACGTGACGGGCGTCGCTTGCCACCAGAACCGCTTTTTCACGGCGGTCTCGATCAAGCAGCGCTATCCCGGCCACGCCAAGCAGGCGGCGACCATCGCCAGCCAGTGCCAGACCGGCGCCTACTTGAGCCGCTATACGGTCGTCGTCGACGAGGACATCGACGTCTCCGACATCAACGACGTCCTCTGGGCCGTCTGCACGCGCGTCGACCCGGAGAAGTCGATCGACATCATCCGCCGCTGCTGGAGCGGCCCGCTCGACCCGATCATTCCCAGGGCCGACAAGGGCTTCAGCTCGCGCGCACTGATCGACGCCTGCCGCCCGTACGAGTGGATGAAGGATTTTCCGCCCGTCTCCGGGGCGACCAAGGAGCTGAAAGAGAAGGTTCTGGAGAAATACAAACACGCGCTCAAAAAATGAGGGGAACGGCATGAAGAGCAACGCCTGGGGTCTTGTCACTCTCGCGCTCGTCGGGATGCTCGCCGCGACGGCGGCGGCGCAAACGAAGTCGGCTGAGTGGGACAAGATCGTCGAAGCGGGGAAAAAAGAAGGCAAGGTCGTCGCCTCGATTCCGCCCAGCGCGGAGCTGAGGAAGGCGATGGAAGAGACCTTCACCAAGCGCTACGGCATCACGCTGGAATCGGTCCCCGGCCGGGGCGCGACGGTCATCCGCCGCATCGTCGACGAGGCGAAGGCGGGCGTGCACTATTTCGATCTCCATTTCGGCGGCACCGAGTCCACCGTCAAAGCGCTCCTGCCGGAAGACGTGCTCACGCCGGTCGAGCCCTGGTTCGTTCTGCCGGAAGTCAAAGACGCGAAAAACTGGTGGGGCGGGTACATCTGGATCGACAACGGCAAGCGCATGATCTACTCCTTCGCCGCCTACCAGACGCAGACGCTCAATTACAACTCGGAGCTGGCGAAGCCGGAGGAGATCAAGAGCTTCGACGATTACCTGAATCCGAAATGGCAGGGGAAAATCGGCTTCAGCGACCCGCGCACGCCGGGGTCGGGCGCGTCGGTCTGGTCGTTTTTGTTGCAGGTCAAAGGCGAAGAATACTTAAAGAAGCTGGTGGCGCAGAAATTGTTCATCGGCCGCGACCTGCGCGTGCTGGCGGAAAACCTGGCCAAAGGGCGCGTGAGCCATACGCTCGGAATCGGCTACACGGAATTCCTGCCGTTTCTCAAAGCCGGACTCCCGGTCAAAACGCTGCCGATTCCCAAGGAGGGGCTCTACGCGACCGCGGGCTACGGCAGCCTCGTCGTCATCAAGAACGGACCGCACCCCAACGCGACGAAGGTCTTCATCAACTGGCTCCTCGGCAAGGAAGGTCAGGACATCTTCACCCGCACGATGGGCGAAGCGACGCGCCGGCTCGACGTCGATACCAAGTGGATGAAAGAGTTCGGCGTGCTCGCGGCAAAAGACGGGCTCACCCTCGAACAATACTATAAAATGGAGAACCAGTCCGAGGAGAGGATTTACAAAGTGCGCGAGCCGGGCGCGGAGCTGGCGCGGAAGCTGCTGGATTAGAAGCGCTTGATGAGGAGCGAGCCCTTCGGACATTTTATCGGACGGTGGCCCCGCGCCGACCGTCCGATAACCTCCTCAAGGCACAGACCCATTGCGCTCGCCCGGAAAGACATGCCCCGAGGTCGAACATCCGTAGTAACGGGAGTTAAACAATGTCGTCACGCGATTTACGCGGCTGGATCGACAGCCTGGAAGAAAAGCGCGACCTGAAGCGCGTCACCGCCAAGGTCGATTGGGACGAAGAGCTCGGCGCGATCACGCGGGAAGTCTCCAGCCGCTACGGCCCGGCGCTCCTGTTCGAGAACATCAAAGACCACGACAACACTCTCTGCCGGCGGCTCTTCACCAACGGCACCGGCACGCGCGAGCGCGTCTGCCGGCTGATCGGCGTGCCGGAGAAAACCACGTACCGCGAGCTGGTGCCGATCTTCAAAGAGCGCTTCACCAAGCCGGTCCAGCCGGTCGTGGTCGAGCGCGGCCCGGTGAAGGAGAACATCGTCCAGGGCGACGACATCGACCTCTACCAGCTGCCCGTGCCGAAATGGAACCCGCTCGACGGCGGCAGGTACATCATGACCTCCGCCAGCGTCGTCACGATGGACCCCGACACGCGCGAGCTCAACGTCGGGACCTATCGCGGCATGATCGCGAGCAAGCGGACCATCGGCGTCCTGCTGGCGGCGACGCAGGGCTGGGGCCACCACTTTACCAAGCACAAAAGCCGCGGCCAGGAGACGCCGGTCGCGCTGGTAATCGGCTGGGACCCGACGCTCTTCATGGCGGCGTCCACGCCCGTGGACCGTCCGGAGTACGACCTGGCGGGAGCGCTCCGGGGCGCGCCCGTCGAGCTGGTCAAATGCGAGACCAGCGACTTGATGGTGCCGGCGACGGCGGAGATCGTGATCGAAGGAAAAATCTCGCCCGATCCCAAGACGTTCGAGCTGGAGGGTCCGTTCAGCGAATACCCGGGCTATTACGGCGGCAAAAAATCACCCAAGCACGCGATCCGCGTCGAATGCATCACCTATCGGAACGATCCGATCTTCAACGGCTGCCTGACCGGCGCGAGCCCCGGCCGCACCAACGAGGGCTCCACCTGGACGCCCTCCACCTTTTCGGCGGTCGCCTGGAACTATCTCGATCAGGCGGCGGTGCCGAACGTGCTCGGCGTCTGGCGCGGCAAATGGCCGGAAGTGATGCGCGTCCAGATCAAGAAGACCCACCGCGGCCACGCACAGCAGGTGGCCAACGTCCTGTGGGGCTCGCATGTGGGGAATTACGCCGCCAAGCATCTGATCGTCGTCGACGACGACATCGACATCCACGACTGGGAAGCGATCGAGTGGGCGCTCGCCTACCGCGTCAACGCCGCCATGGGCGACATCTCCTTTCTCCCCGGCACCTCCGGCTCGATGCTCGATCCCAGCGTGCCGGTCGAAGAGCGCGACTCGGTGAAATACGGCCACGGCAAATGGACCCGCGTGCTGATCGACGCGACGATCAACTGGGAGCTCGAGCCGCAGGAGCAGTACGGCGGCGACCGCTATCCGCCCCTCGGCACCTCGATCTCGCCCGGGATGGCGGAGACGCTCAAGCGCCGCTGGAAAGAGTACGGCCTGTGAGCGGGGAGCGCGGCAAGACCGGCTACGAGAGCTGGATCGCCCAGGAGGGCGTGCCCGTCGTCGAGGGCTACGATGTCAAAGACCTTCGCCGGGTGGCGCTCGGGCAGTGGCGGCGGCTCGGCTGCGCCGGCGCGTACATCCAATTAAAAGGGCTCGAAGGCATCACCGGCGTCTTCGTCGGCGAGCTCGCGCCGGGGGCGAAATCCGAGACCGAGCGGCATCTCTACGAAGAGGTGATCTATATCGTCTCGGGCAGCGGCGAAGCCGAGATCCAGACCGGCGGCAAGCCGGCCGGGACCGTCCGCTGGCGGGCCGGGAGCCTCTTCTCGCCGCCGCTGAATGCATCGCATCGACTCCTCAATACCGGCGGGGAGGCCGCCCGCTTCGTCGCGATCACGACCGCGCCGATCGTGCTCGACCATTTTCACAACCCGCGCTTCGTCTTCGACTCGGATTTTGTTTTTTCCGACCGCTACGACGGCGAGCCGGCCTATTTCACCCCGGGCGAAAACCGCTACCTGGCGGACAACAACAAGCAGTGGATCTGGGAGACCAATTTCATCCCCGACCTGCTCGAGGCGGACATCGACCCGCAGGACCAGAAGGGCGCCGGCGTCCAATTGACGCAGTTCGAGCTCTGCGGCAATACGTTGATCGGCCACCTGGCCGAATGGCCGGTCGGCTGCTACCACAAGGCGCACCACCACGGCGGCGGCGCGGTGCTCGTCATTCTCCGCTCCGAAGGCTACTCGCTCATGTGGCCGAGCGAATGGGGCCCCCGGCCTTATGCTAACGGCTACGGCGAGCGCGTCGTCCGGGTGGATTGGCTGCCGCAGAGCATTTTCAGCCCGCCGACCGGCTGGTTCCATCAGCACTTCAACACCGGCCGCGAGCCGGCGCTGCAGCTCGCGCTCCGCTGCGGCAGCCAGAAGCATCCGCTCGGCATCCGGGTCGCGGCGATGCGCGCCGGCGTCTACACGTCGATGAAGGACGGCGGCACGCTGATCGAATACGAGGACGAAGACCCGGCGATGCGCCGGATGTATCTGGCGGAGCTGAAAGCCAAGGGCGTCGCCTGCGCCATGCCCGGCTCTTCGCCTCATGACCGAGGGTAAAATTACGCCTACAAAACTGTTTCGACGCGCGGCCTGCATCCTCTTCGTCGTCGCTTCCTGCATAGCGTGGCAAGGCCGGTCTCTTGCGGCGGATACGCGCAA
>DASWFA010000498.1:0-3051 GCA_036394475.1 Binatia bacterium | reverse complement strand
TCTAATTTCACCCGCCGGCAGGCTTTGATCCCGCCGATTCGAGCACCGCGCGATAGACGTCCAGATACGCGTGCACCATGCGCTCCGACGTGTTTTCCCGGGCGTGGCGGAGCGCGTTTTGGCCCAGCCCTCCGGCCAGCGAGCGGTCCTTCAGCACGCGTTCAACGATTTCACCGAGCGCGCTCGGATCGTCGGGATCGAACAGGAAGCCGGTGCGACCGTCGCCGACCTGCTCCGGAATCCCGCCGCGCCGGGAGGCGATGACCGGAACTCCATAGGAATAGGCCTCCAGGACCACCCGGGGCAAAGGCTCCTGCCAGCGCGACGGCACGATCAAGACATCGATCCCGGAGAAGAACTCGCCCGGGTCCACCCAGCCGAGGAACCGAATGGAATCCCGGCTCTCCGGCCGGACGCGCCGGCTTAATTGCCCGGCGTATTCGGCGTCTCCCTCGCCGGCGATCAACAGGCGCCAGCCCCCCTCTTTCTCGGCGGCGAACGTGTCCAGGAGCAGATCGATTCCCTTTTCGGGAACGAGCCGGCCGAGATAGCCGAAGGTAAGCGTCGCCGCTCTGGGCTCCGCCGCGTCGGAATCCGGGACCGGAAGACTGTCGTGAGGAACCACCGCGCTGAAGCGCGCGTTGGCGAAGAGCCCGAGCCCGCGATGGTGATCGAGGATGAAACGGCTGACGCCGACGACGCCCGCGACGCAAGCGGAGGCGCGGCGGCGCGCCATCAGAAACGGCAGGCAGTCCCAGCAGGTGCGCGCGCAATTTTGCCCGTCGCGGTAGCGCGAGCACCGGCCACAGGTCAAGTAGTAGTCCTGCAGGGTGTGCACGACCGGAAGACGCGCCGCGCGCGCGGCGTGCCAGGCGGCGACCGATATTCCCTGGAGATTGCCGGTGTGGAGCAGGCTCGGCCGCTCCCTCCCGATCAGCCGCGCGAGCTCGGCCTTCATCGCGGGATTGTAGGCGTCGACCAGGTGCCAGAGCTTGCGCCGCCCCGGCGAGCGCACGACCCGGTCGAAGGGCCAGTAGAGGTTGGCGATCGACAGGTAGACGACCTTGACCGCGTTGACGATGTCGACGCGCGCCGATCCCTCTTCCACGGTGCTCGCCACGACGACCTCGATGTCCCTCCCGGCGAGAGACTCCGCCAGGTTCTGGACGTGCCGCTCCGCGCCGCCGCGGACGTGCGGCGGATAGAGGCTGTTGACGATCAATATCTTCAAGGTGCGGCCGCCGGCGCGCCGAGAGTCGCGGTCGTAAGCGACGGGCAGAGGCGTTGGGCGCGGGTCATGCGAGCAGCGATTTTAACTTATGGCAAACGGTTTCGCCAGATGGGTCCTCCCGCGCGAGCGCGATTTGACATGGCGCTCGGATACCGGCTACTCTTGATTGCAAGGCAGTTATCCCCACGAGACGTCGAAAAGCGGATTGCTTGTCACCATGAAAGTCCTGGTTATCGGCAGCGGCGGGCGCGAGCACGCCCTGGTCTGGAAGCTCCGCCAAAGCCCGCGGGTCGAAAAGATCTACTGCGCGCCCGGCAACGCCGGGATCGGCGAGCTGGCCGAGCTCGCGCCGATCAACCCCGACCGGCTCGACGATCTCGCCGCCTTCGCCGAAAAAGAAAAAATCGATCTCACCGTCGTCGGCCCCGAGCTGCCGCTCGTGCTCGGCATCGCGGAGCTGTTCGAGAAAAAAGGGCTCCGGGTCTTCGCCCCGGGGCGCGCCGCGGCGCGGCTCGAGGGCAGCAAGGCCTTCGCCAAGGAAATTCTCCAGGAAAACAATATTCCGACCGCGGCGTTCGGCGCTTTTAGCGCGGCGGCGGCGGCGAAAAAATATCTCGCCGGGCTGAAGCCGCCCTACGTGATCAAGGCCGACGGCCTGGCGGCGGGGAAGGGCGTGCTCATCTGCGCCGTCCGGGAGGAGGCGGAGTCCGCCGTGGACGACGTCCTGGTGCGCCGGCTCTTCGGCGCGGCGGGCGAAAAAGTCGTGATCGAGGAATTTCTCGCCGGCGAAGAGGCGTCGTTCATGATGTTAACCGACGGCGAGCACATCCTCCCGCTGGCGTCGTCGCAGGACCACAAGCGGGTGTTCGACGGCGACGAGGGACCCAACACCGGCGGTATGGGCGCCTATTCGCCGGCGCCGGCCGTGACGCCCGAAATCCACCGCCGCATCGCCGAGGAGATTTTGACGCCGCTGCTCCGCGGGCTCAAGAAGCGGGGCATCCGCTATCGCGGCGTGCTCTACGTCGGCCTGATGCTCACCGCCGACGGGCCGAAGGTTTTGGAGTTCAACGCGCGCTTCGGCGACCCGGAGTGCCAGCCGCTGATGGCGCGGCTGAAAAGCGATCTCGTGCCGCTCATCGAGGCGACGATCGACGGACGCTTGGATCAAGTGAAAGCGGAATGGCACGACGAGCCGGCGGTCTGCGTGGTTTTAACCGCGGGCGGCTATCCGGGCGA
Source organism: Binatia bacterium (assembly GCA_036394475.1). Lineage (GTDB taxonomy): Bacteria > Desulfobacterota > Binatia > UBA9968 > UBA9968 > JAJPJQ01. Next base: position 581 of record DASWFA010000498.1, on the reverse strand, counting down.
ATATGAAAAAGGAAAAGAGATTCACGGCCTCGACGCGCTCAAGGACTGGCGAAACGGCGCGGTCTTCCACGCGGGCACGGTGAAAAAGGACGGCCGCTGGCTGACCGCCGGCGGGCGCGTGCTCGGCGTGACCGCGCGCGGAAAAGATATCGCCGCCGCGGTGGCGGAGGCTTACCGCGCCGTGGAGAAAATTCACTGGGAAGGCATGCACTACCGGAAAGACATAGCTAAAAGAGCATTGGTTTCAGGTCTCTAGTTTCAAGTTTCTCGTTGATCGAGATTCGTGGTTTAACTTGAAACCTGAAACTCGGAACTAGAAACTTAACTTCGTCGAAAGGCGGGATATGGCAGAAAAATCACAAGCACCCAAAGTGGGCATTCTCATGGGCAGCGACTCGGATCTCGAAGTCATGAGCGAGGCGGAGAAGCGGCTCGATTCTTTCGGCATTCCGTACGAGACCCGCGTCCTCTCCGCGCACCGCACGCCGCACGAGACGCAAAAGTACGCCGAGTCGGCCGCCGCGAGGGGCATCCAGGCGATCATCGTCGGCGCCGGGGCCGCGGCCCATCTCGCCGGCGCG
>DASWFA010000497.1:0-1564 GCA_036394475.1 Binatia bacterium | reverse complement strand
GATGGCTGTCAAGGAAAGGCGGGGCGCCCCGCCCCTTCGCGCGTCGGCCGCCGCGGCGACTGCGGAGCCTCAAGGGACCGCCTTGGTTTCACGCGGCGCTCGAGCGAATTTGCCGATTGACAACCGGGCGGCGGCCGGACTAAAACATGCCCGTTGACGATCGGGATGCGGCTCTGTCTCCAGCGAGAGATTCATCGGCCCTGATGCATTCGCGCCGCGGCGAGGGAGGCCCGGGATGCAGCTTCTCCGAGCTTGGTTTCTGATTTCCGCTCTCGTCCTCTGGACGGCGCCCTCAGCGCGCGCCCAGGGCGCGCCCGACGGCGGTATCAAAGCGGAGATCACCGGCGTCGCGATCCCCGGCAATCGCCGGCCGGTGGTGACGTTCCAGGTCGCCGACGCCAAAGGCAAACCGCTCGATCTGGACGATCTCGATCCGAAGAGCGTGAAGTTTACGATCGCCGCGCTCGCCATCGCCAAAGACGGCGCGCGGGATTATCGCAACTACATCCTCGCTAAAGTCGCAGGCAAGGACTACGTCTTGCGCGGCGAGGCGCGCAAGCCGGTCCTGGCCGAGACCCTGCAGCCGGCCGCCGACGAGGGCGGCGCTTTCGCGCGCCTCCGCCCGGGAGTTTTTACCTATACCTTCAAGACTGCGCTGCCGGCCGATTTCGACCGCAAGGCGACCCACGTGGTGGGCGGGGAGCTGACCCGCGGCGAGCGCCGCTACGCCGCCAACCCGCTTTACGAGTTCGCCCCCTCCGGCGGCAAAGTTGCGGCCCGGCGGGACGTAGCGGAGACCGCATCGTGCAATACCTGCCACGATCCCTTGCGGGCGCACCGGGGCACGGCGCGCGAGGCCCGCTACTGCGCCCTCTGCCACACGTCGCAGCTCGCCGACCCGGAGACCGGCGAGAACCTCGACTTCAAGTATTTCGTCCACAAGCTCCACCGCGGCAAATATCTGCCCAGCGTCAAGGCGGGCAGGCCCTATTTCACGATCGGGCTGAATCAGCGGGTGGTCGATTTTTCCGCCGTCGTCTCGCCCCAGTCGGTCGTGACGGAAACCGTCCCGAAGGAATACCGCAACTGCCTCGCCTGCCATTCGAATCCGAAAGTAATCGCCTGGAAGACTCTGCCGTCCGGCATAGGGTGCCTCTCTTGCCACGACAACGTCGATCTCAAAACCGGCGCCAAACACGGACCGGGTCCGGCGGCCGAGGGCACATGCGCCAACTGCCACGCGCCGGAGGGGCCCGAGTTCGGCCCGTCGGTCGTCGGCGCGCATACTTTTCCCGGCAACGCGAGCCAGCTCCCTGGAATCGTTTTCGACATCCTGAAGATCGAAGGCGGCAAGCCGGGAACGAACCCCGTCGTGACCTTCAGCTTAAAAGACAAGAACGGCGAGCCGGTCAACGCTTCGCAGATGAACAACTTGGGTCTGGTTCTGGCCTGGCCGACGGTCGATTACCAGACCCAGGTCAGCGAGGACGTGAGAAAGGCAACGCCTCTCGGCAAGGGCGTCCATAGTTATAAATTCGCCTATACCATTCCGGCGGATGCGACG
>DASWFA010000496.1:0-3997 GCA_036394475.1 Binatia bacterium | reverse complement strand
TCGGCAACAGCCAGGCCGACCTCTTCGCCAACTCGGGCTTCGCCTTGTTCGACCTGATGACGCAGATGGACAAGGTCGGCGTGAGCGAGCACATGACGCTCGAAGTCGAGGGGGTCGACCGCGACGACCTGATGGTCAACTGGGTGCGCGAGCTGCTCTATCTCTACCAGGGGAGCGGCTATCTGCTGAAAGAGTTCGCGGTGAAGGAAGTCCGGGACAATTACATCCGCGGCGAAGTGAGCGGGGAAAAATTCGATCCCGACCGCCACGAGATCCAGCGCGAGATCAGCGCCGTCAGCGCGCACCAGAGCCGGATGGAGAAGACCGGCAACCAGTGGACGGCGCAGGTGGTCCTGGAGCTGTAAAAGCGATGGCCCGCCCGCTCGACAGCGAATACGAAGGCACGGCCCTGCTGGCCGACCCGATCCATCATTATATCCAGTTCACCGTCCCCGTCAAAAAAGGCGAGGTGACGGAAAAGCAGATCATCGACTCCCCCTGGGTGCAGCGGCTCCGCTATATTTACCAGCTCCAGAGCGCGCGCTGGGTCTACCCGACGGCGGAGCACAGCCGGTTCCAGCACTCGCTCGGCGCCATGCATCTCGCGGGCGAGTTCGCCAAGCATCTCTACCCCTCGCTCAAGCAGGTCCTGGGCGACGAATGCCCCTCCGCGCCCCTGGTGGAGGGCTACATGCGCATGACCGGCCTCCTGCACGACGTCGGCCACGGTCCGTTCGGCCATTTTTTCGACGACAACTTCCTCGCCGATTTCGGCATCACGCACGAGGACATCGGCCAGACGATCATCCAGGAGCAGCTCGGCGACCTGATCCGCCAGCTCCGCCGGAGCCCGGGCGGCGCCTTCGCGCCGGGCGAGGAGTTGAGGCCCGAGGAGATCGCCTTCCCGATCAAGAAGACCGGCAAGGAGGACCAGAAGAAGCCCAAGTGGGTGCGGCTGCTCCAGCCGCTGACCAACGGGATCTTCACGTTCGACAATCTGGACTATGTCTCGCGCGACTCCTACATGTGCGGCGTCGCCGTCGGCCCGATCGACCGCGAGCGGCTGATGCACTACACTTTTTTCACCCCCAAGGGGCTCACGCTGCACAAGGCGGGGAACGCCGCGCTGACGATGTTTTTAAACACGCGGCTTTATCTTTACACCAACGTCTATTACCACCGCACGACCCGCGCCATCGACCTGCACCTCCGGGAAATTTTTCCCGAGACGATGAAGCTGATTTTCAAGGGCAGCCCGCTGGAGCACATGGAGGACTACCTCCGCCTCACCGACTGGTCGCTGCTCGAAGAGGTGTCGCGCTGGCGGCGGCAGAAAGAGCATCCGGCGCTCGCCGCCGAGTGGGGCCGGATCGTCGACCGCGACATCAAGTGGAAGATGGCCTACGACCGGACTCTGTCGCTGAACGAGCTCCGCGCCGGCATGGCGCTGATCCAGGGCTCCGACTGGGAAAAGCGCATCCGCGACGCGCTGCCCGACGGCGCCGACGACCTCGTCTTCCGGGTCGACGCCGCGACCCAGGACCCGCGGCCGGAGAACCCCTTCGCCATGGGGAAAAAGCAGATCCACATCTACGATCCCTCTTCGGGAAACGTCGCCAAGGAATCGCTCTCCGAGCTGTTCGAGTTCATCCCTTCCAAAGTCGTCCAGTACCGGGTCTTCGCCCTCGACCATGACAACGACCGGCTGCTCGCCGAGGTCGCCGAGGCCGCGCTCAAGGGCGGCGCGCCGGAAGTGAAGACGAGCGTTTAAAAGCTCACCGGCTTTTCAATTCTTTAAGACAAGCGTCCAAAAGCTTCTCCGGGTCCGGGTCGTAAATCACCCGCGCGGCCGTCCGCTTGTCGCAGAACGAGAGAATCTCCCGGATGTGATCGGCGATGCCGCCGCTCGCTTCGAGGACGCCGATCACCTTGCCCTCGTCGTAGGCGATGGTGAACTCGTTCAGCGTGCCGGTGGCGCCGCCGAAGATCAAAACGACGTCGGAGGAGCGGACGTTGACCACGTTGCGCCCCTTGAAGCCGAAGCCGGTGAAGAGGATCACGTCCGCGCCGTCCGCCGGCAGGCCCAGCCGCTCGTGCTCTTCCAGGTTCGCCGCCGGCGAGACGCCGACCGTCAGGGCGCCGTGTTTCCGCGCGGCGCGCGCGACCAGGTCCGGGAGGCCGGTGGTCGCGCCGGTTACGAGAATCGAGCCGCGCGCGGCGATCGCCGCGCCCAGCCGCCCGGCCAATCCTTCCAGCCGCGCCTTCTCCCCGGCGGACAGCTCGCCCGCCGACGCGCCCATGACGCCCACTTTTATTTTCGGCATGAAGCCTCCCTTAAAAAAAACGCCAAGCCAAAAGCGGCGCACGCGCCCGGGGATTGTCCCGCAGGGCGATCGGTCCGGACGAGAACGGACCCGGCGTATTCTTTCGCCGCACGCAGCAGCGGCCCATCGCATCGGCCCGGAGAGAAAGTCCCCCGGGCCGGCAGCTGATAGCCGGGCCTTTTTCCTCGGCCTATGCTATATCGTAGCAGTGGCGAAAATACCCATCCTAGACCTCCAGGCGCAATATCAAACCATTCGCGACGAGGCGCGCCGGGCGATCGACGAGGTGCTGGAGTCGCAGCAGTTCGTCCTGGGGCCGGCGGTCGAAAAGTTCGAGCGCGAGGCGGCGGCCTATCTCGGCGGCAAACACGCCGTCGGCGTCGCCTCCGGCAGCGACGCGCTGCTGCTCGCTCTGATGGCGCTGGGGATCGGCCCCGGCGACGGCGTGATCGTTCCGCCGTTTACTTTTTTCGCCACCGTCTCGGCGATCACGCGCCTCGGCGCGACGCCGCTCTTCGCCGATATCGATCCCGAGAGCTTTCTCCTCGATGTCAAACAAGTGGAAGCCTTGCTCACCGACGGGAAAAAGCCCGTCGCGCGCATTCAAGCGGTCCTGCCGGTGCACCTGTTCGGCCGCATCGCTCCGATGGCGGAGCTCGCCGCGCTCGCCGCCGCGCATTCGCTGCATATCGTCGAGGACGTCGCCCAGGCCTTCGGCGCGCGGGCGGGCGCGAAGGCCGCCGGCGCCATCGGCGACCTCGGCTGCTTTTCTTTTTTTCCGTCGAAAAATCTGGGCGGCGCCGGCGACGGCGGCTTGATTCTGACGGACCGGCCGGAGCTCGCGGAAAAATTGCGCCTGCTCCGCGCCCACGGCGAAAGCTCGAAGTACCGGCACGAGCTCGTCGGCCTCAACTCCCGCCTGGACTCGATTCAGGCCGCGCTGCTGAGCGTGAAGCTCCGCCGTATAGATGCGTGGTGCGAGGAGAGAATCCGGCGCGCGGGCCGCTACGGCGAGCTCTTTCGCGCCGCCGGCCTCGTCGGCAACGGCGTCCGCGCCGTTCCCGCGGCGGGCGCCGGCCGGGCGCACGTTTTTAATTACTACGTCGTCCGGGTCGAGCGCCGCGACGAGCTCAAAGAGTTTCTGGCCGGCGCGGGCGTGCAGACGGAGATCTACTATCCGCTGCCGCTCCACCTCCAGCCCTGCTTCGCCTACCTCGGCGGCCGGAAGGGCGATTTTCCCCACGCCGAGCGCGCCGCCGGGGAAGCTCTCGCGCTGCCGATCTATCCCGAGCTCGCCGCCGGGCAGCAGGAAGCCGTGGTCGAGAAGATTGCCGCCTTTTACCGCCGCTAGCGCGCTTTACGGTTTTTTTTCTCTATGCTACAAAAGTGGATTGCACCGGAACAGGAGAGACCATGGCGAAAACCGCAGAGAACATAGACGCCGACGAGAGCGGCGCGAAGACGAGCTACGAGCGATGGGCGGAGAGCGAGGGAATTCCCTTCATCCGGACCTTCTTCGTCGAGGACATCCGGACGGTCGCGCTGGCGCCTTGGGAGCGGAAGGGCGGCAAGGGGGCGTTTCTCCAGATGGCGGGCGCCGGGCAGGTCAACAACTGCTACGTCTGCGAGATCCCGCCGGGGGGGAGCCTGAAGCCGCAGCGGCAGCTCTTCGA